>NZ_CP072156.1:3585000-3705000 GCF_019355735.1 Rhizobium sp. B230/85 | reverse complement strand
AGGCGAAGCGAAAGCGAGTCTGAATAGGGCGATATAGTTAGTTGCATTAGACCCGAAACCGAGTGATCTAGCCATGAGCAGGTTGAAGGTTGGGTAACACCAACTGGAGGACCGAACCCGCATCTGTTGCAATAGATTGGGATGACTTGTGGCTAGGGGTGAAAGGCCAATCAAACTCGGAAATAGCTGGTTCTCCGCGAAATCTATTTAGGTAGAGCGTCTGACGAATACCCCCGGGGGTAGAGCACTGGATGGGCTATGGGGACTCACCGTCTTACTGATCCTAACCAAACTCCGAATACCGGGGAGTACTATCAGGCAGACACACGGCGGGTGCTAACGTCCGTCGTGAAAAGGGCAACAACCCTAACCTCCAGCTAAGGTCCCCAAGTCATGGCTAAGTGGGAAAGGATGTGAGGATCCCAAAACAACCAGGATGTTGGCTTAGAAGCAGCCATCATTTAAAGAAAGCGTAACAGCTCACTGGTCTAGTCAAGGGTCTTTGCGCCGAAAATGTAACGGGGCTGAAGCCATGCACCGAAGCTGAGGATTGGCAAAACTCTAGCGAGTTTGCCAGTGGTAGCGGAGCGTTCCGTAAGCCTGTGAAGGGAGACCCGTGAGGGCTCCTGGAGGTATCGGAAGTGCGAATGTTGACATGAGTAACGATAAAGGGGGTGAGAGACCCCCTCGCCGAAAGACCAAGGGTTCCTGCTTAAAGTTAATCTGAGCAGGGTTAGCCGGCCCCTAAGACGAGGCGGACACGCGTAGTCGATGGGAACCACGTTAATAATCGTGGGCCTGGTGGTAGTGACGGATTGCGTAACTTGTACGATCTTATTGGATTGATCGTGCAGGGAAGCGGTTCCAGGAAATAGCTCCACCGTATAGACCGTACCCGAAACCGACACAGGTGGTCAGGTAGAGCATACCAAGGCGCTTGAGAGAACTATGTTGAAGGAACTCGGCAAATTGCACGCGTAACTTCGGAAGAAGCGTGGCCCCGCTCAAGGCAACTTTTGCGGGGTGGCACAGACCAGGGGGTAGCGACTGTTTACCAAAAACACAGGGCTCTGCGAAGTCGCAAGACGACGTATAGGGTCTGACGCCTGCCCGGTGCTGGAAGGTTAAAGGGAGGGGTGCAAGCTCTGAACTGAAGCCCCAGTAAACGGCGGCCGTAACTATAACGGTCCTAAGGTAGCGAAATTCCTTGTCGGGTAAGTTCCGACCTGCACGAATGGCGTAACGACTTCCCCGCTGTCTCCAACATAGACTCAGTGAAATTGAATTCCCCGTGAAGATGCGGGGTTCCTGCGGTCAGACGGAAAGACCCCGTGCACCTTTACTATAGCTTTACACTGGCATTCGTGTCGGCATGTGTAGGATAGGTGGTAGGCTTTGAAGCAGGGACGCCAGTTTCTGTGGAGCCATCCTTGAAATACCACCCTTATCGTCATGGATGTCTAACCGCGGTCCGTTATCCGGATCCGGGACAGTGTATGGTGGGTAGTTTGACTGGGGCGGTCGCCTCCGAAAGAGTAACGGAGGCGCGCGATGGTGGGCTCAGACCGGTCGGAAATCGGTCGTCGAGTGCAATGGCATAAGCCCGCCTGACTGCGAGACTGACAAGTCGAGCAGAGACGAAAGTCGGTCATAGTGATCCGGTGGTCCCGCGTGGAAGGGCCATCGCTCAACGGATAAAAGGTACGCCGGGGATAACAGGCTGATGACCCCCAAGAGTCCATATCGACGGGGTTGTTTGGCACCTCGATGTCGGCTCATCGCATCCTGGGGCTGGAGCAGGTCCCAAGGGTTTGGCTGTTCGCCAATTAAAGCGGTACGTGAGCTGGGTTCAGAACGTCGTGAGACAGTTCGGTCCCTATCTGCCGTGGGTGTAGGAATATTGACAGGATCTGTCCCTAGTACGAGAGGACCGGGATGGACATATCTCTGGTGGACCTGTTGTCCTGCCAAGGGCATAGCAGGGTAGCTAAATATGGAATGGATAACCGCTGAAAGCATCTAAGCGGGAAACCAACCTGAAAACGAGTGTTCCCTATCAGAGCCGTGGAAGACGACCACGTTGATAGGCCGGGTGTGGACGTGCAGCAATGCATGAAGCTTACCGGTACTAATAGCTCGACTGGCTTGATCGTTCTCATTGCTCATGTTCATCAAACTGCGTTTGATGCACATGATCTTCTTGTCCTCACGCGCCAAAGGCGCTGCGGATCCTCGGGTCTAGCCCGAGGACAGGCTTGCGCCAGACGCCTGGCGGCACGATGAAATCGTGCTGCTGGAGTGATCCGGACAGTGCTGAAAACAGAAGATCGAAATAAACGTGTTCACCTGGACGACGGCAAGTCGTTCTGGGTTAAAAAAGATTCAAGTGGCGATGCCACCCAGCTTCTCAAATGTTGCGCTTTGCCGACCTGGTGGTCATGGCGGGGCACCTGCACCCGTTCCCATTCCGAACACGGCCGTGAAATGCCCCTGCGCCTATGGTACTCCGTCTTAAGACGCGGGAGAGTCGGTCGCTGCCAGGTCTGCAAAACGCAACATAATTCTCATTCACATGCACACAACGACACAAAGTCGTTCCAAACCAACAAACCAATACCGTTTGCAACAACCCAAACGCAAACAACACGACTTTCCGCGGGGTGGAGCAGCCCGGTAGCTCGTCAGGCTCATAACCTGAAGGCCGCAGGTTCAAATCCTGCCCCCGCAACCAAATCCCAAACAAACAGCAATGCACTGCCCAGGACTATAAAGCCCGCGTCGTAATGACAGTGGGCCGTTTCGCGTTCGGGGTGCGGCCCCCACATCAGCGCCTCGCGCTTTGTTAACCATGGGGAGCCGGTATTCGCAACCCAAATCTCTCACTGCATGCATTACGGCGATTTCACCAGGCCCGCGTCATAACGAAGGCGGGCCGTTTGACGTTCCGGCAACTCCGTTACATCTGATGAACATCGTGGCGATGATTTTGCCTGTCGTTCGGCGGAGTTGACCGTGAAAGGTTTCAGTTTGGGCGTTGCAGCAGAGGAGGTCGAAAAAGACGTTTTCGTTTGTCTCTATGTTTCCGAGAAAGAAAACCTCGCGGTGGGTGGTTGGCGGCTTGTCTGGAATGAAAGTCTCGAGTGCGCGCTCGGCCATGGCCTGGAATTCTGCGAAATAGAATAGGCCTGCTCCGTTGAATTCCTGCGACGGGCTGGGCGTGAAGCCGAACGTCTGCAGCGGTTTCGCGGTGATGACGGGTAGGCCCCAGTGTCGGTCGAGGCGGCGGTTACGGAGATCGGTGGCAGTTTTTGAAAGCTGGCTGGGTTTGTAGATCTCCGGTCTGGGTTTGCTGACCGCGACACGGGCAATGGAGCGATTGCAGCCCTGGGTTCGCCGATGCACGAAGGTGGAAATCAGTTCGGCACCTCCGATGTGTCTGCCCTTGACGTGGAGTTCGTGGGTCGTGGACGTCTGCGTCATCGAGACTGCTGACAGCTTTGAGCGTATCGTCAGGATGTCGTTTGCCTTCACGTCGCCGAACCCCTCGGCTTTCAGCGAGGTGGCGCAAATGGCGGCGTAGGCTTCGTTTCCTTCGGCTGTTCGGAAATCGGCATTCTCCATGTCCAGTTCGCGCGCCAGCATCAGCCAGTGGCGATGCCCCAGTTCCTTCATCAGCCAGGTTTCCGACAGGCCGTACGGTGTCATGTGCGGCATTCCGATCAGGAGATAGGGATCGAGCGCGCGGTCCATCAGGTCACGCGTCGAGGGTCCCCGGAGCCCGGGCGTCCGCAAGGCAATGTTCATCGATCAGCCACTCGCCGCTTGCTTCAATGGGCTGCCAACCCGATCGAGATGGCTTGCCAAATGGCCGACGACATACTCGGCATCGCGGCCGACGGCGAGGAAGCGGCCGGAGCCCCAGGTCCAGAGCCAGGGAAGGCCTAGAACGTAGACGCCGGCGATGCCCGTGACGCCGCGTTGCTGCACGGGATAGCCCGTACCGTCGAAGATCGGCAGGCCGACATAGGACCAGTCTGGGGTAAATCCGGTCGCCCAGATGATGCAGGTGACGCCCTCGGCCTCGAGATCGAGTTCTCCTGGCTCGGCGTCGGGCTCCCACAGGGGAACATAAGGGCTGCCGTCTGGGGCTTCGATGCGCTTTTCAGCGATGTGGCGATCGATCAGGGCGTTGATGCCATTGTAGACGCGGTCGGCGTTGTCGAGGTTGGCCTTTAGGTTCGGCTCGAACAGCATTTTTCCGTCCGAGACGGCGGTCATCCGCCCGTAAAGCGACATTCCGTCGAGGGCGAACTTGCGCAGGTCGATGTCGCGTCCGCCATCCCGGCCTGTCAGATAGTGATTGGTATCGTGCTTCTTCTTCGTCATCCCGTCATGAGCGATGGTGATGTCGTATTGGCCGATATCTGCCAGCCAGTCGACGACGTCGCGGCCGCGATAGAAGCGGGCGCAGCGTGGCGCATTGCCGGTCACCATGTGGACCTTGCGGCCGGCGAGATGCAGGTCTTCGGCGATCTGGCAACCGGACTGGCCGGAACCGACGACGATGACGGTGCCCTCGGGAAGTTGCGCGGCATTGCGGTAATTTGCCGTATGGACCTGGGTAATCGTCGCGGGGAGCCGCTCTGCGGCGCGCGGCACGAACGGCCGGCTGTAGAGGCTTGTGGCAAGCACGACCGAATCTGCCGTGACAGTGCCGGCAGACGTTTCGAGGCGGAACACGTCGCCGGTCTTTTCGAGCGCCGTGACGCGCGTGCCTTCGAGGACGGGGGCATCCACCTTTTTCACGAAGCGCTCGAGATAGGCGAGGATTTCGTCCTTGACCATGAAACCGTGAGGATCGGGGCCGTCATAGGGATGGTCCGGAAGCTGGCATTGCCAGTTCGGCGTTACCAGGCAAAATGCATCCCAGCGCTCGTTTTTCCATTTGTGGGCCACTGTTTTCGCCTCGAAGACGACGTGCTCTATGCCGTGCTTCTTGAGGTAGTGGCTGGCGGAAAGGCCGGCCTGTCCTCCACCGACGACGACAGTGCTGTAATGGGTGTTGAGGGACCGGGTCATCGGATGTCCTTTCACAGGATGAAGCTTTTGCAGCGGATGCGGGCATCCTCGCCGGCAAGGAAAGGTTCGGCTGCGCTTTCGATGCGGGCGAGTTGGTCGTTTGCTGCCGAGCAGGCGAACCCATACTTCGCCTCGACTCGATCGCTGGCGATGGTCAGTGCCTTCCGACTGCGCTCGACAAAATCAGCCACCGGATAGCTTTCGCCCTCGGTAAGGAAATCGCGGATGATCAGCGATGGCGAATAGCAGGTCTCATCTGTGCCATCGGGCCAGGTGATCACGAAGCGCATTTCAGGCATTGGCTGCCTCCTTCAAGTTTGCATAGGTGGAAAGGTGGGCTTCGGCGACGCGGCGCCAGGAGAACCTGCCAGCCACTTCCAGTCCACGGGCGATGATGCCGTCGCGGATCTTCGGTACCAGCGACAGTGCCATGGCCTCGGCGATGGAGGCGGAATGGCGGGGGTCGCACCATATGGCGTCTTCGCTGCCGAGATATTCGGTAAACGGCGCAATGGAGGGGACGATTGCAGGCGTGCCGCTGGCCATCGCCTCCAGCACGACAAGTCCGAATCCCTCCTTCAGCGACGGGAACACCAGGGCGTCGGCGAGCCGATAGAGGTTCGGCATGTCGTCGTCGGACACCGCGCCGATGATGTGCACGGCAGAGGCATCGTCGTGCAGGCTGCGCAGGTGAGAGTGGAATTCCTCCTGGTAGGCGCTGTGGTCCAGCAGGGAGACGCCGCCGGCGATGACAAGTTGCGCATCGGGCTTGACGGCGCGCAACTGACGGAAGGCATCGAGGATTCCGATCGTATTCTTGCGCGCCTCGATGCCACCAATGCTGAGGAAAACGGGGCCGGTCTGCAGGCCGATACGATCGTGCAATGCTGCCTGTTCGCCACTCCAGGCCGGGGCGAAGCGTTGGGTATCGACCCCGTTTCCAACGACGGTGGAAGTGACGCCGTGTTGTGCCTGCAAGGCTGTTTGCCAGAGGGTGCTGACTGCGAAAAAGGCGTCGGCGCTGGTGATGGAGCGGTCCTGCAGCGCCATGAGCCGCGGATCGGCGAACTGGTCGATATGGTGGACCGTGCGGGCAACGGCGGGGATCAATCCGCGTTCTTTCAGCCTCGCCAGTGCATTTCCGGAAATGCCGTCATGCGCGTGGAAAATGTCGAATTCTCCCGCGCCCGCTCGTTCGAAATAGCGGACGTAATCCTCGATGCGCTGCTCGACCATGGCCGTCATGTCCGTGGCTGCGAGTTGGACTGGAAAGCATGCGGTCTGGCAGGCGGGCGGGCGGAAAAAGCCGGTGCCTTTCGTATCGGGGGCGTGGAGCACGACCTCGTGCCCCGTCGCCGTCAATGCCTCGGAGAGCTGCATGGCGTGGACCACACCGCCGCGCGGGTTGGTGGAGTGCGTCAGCATGGCGATGCGCAAAGGCCGGGTCATGCCGCAACCTCGCCAGGCCGAAGTTGCATCAGGGGCGTTTCGGCGTGATCGCGGATGACGATCCGCTCGCTGCCATCGGTGATCGTCACCGTAGTTCCCACTGTCACCGTGCCGATGGCATCGGCAGCGATGCTGCGGGCGGCGAAAAGGGCGAGTACTGTCTCGAGGTTTTCCGGCGCGACCGACAGCAGGTAGCCGTAGCTGGGGAAGGTTGCGAGCCAGCGCTCGAGGCTGACGCCGTCGGGACTGCGGATTGCGGATACGTCGATGTCGATACCGACGCCGGAACATTCCGCCAGCATGATAGCCGTGCCGACGATACCGCCCTGGCTGATGTCCTTGGCGGAAAGGGCGAGCCCCGCTTCGGAGATCTGGGGCAGGATTTCGAGATCGCCGCGCAGACGTTCCGGAGGCGCGTCCGTTGCTGCCTCCCAGTTGTCGAATGGCGGGCGGTAGCGGCCGCGATGATCTATGGCGGCCACTAGCACATCGCCGGGTCTTGCATCGAAACTGGTCAGAAGCCGTTTTGCCCTGCCGAGGATGGCGACGGATAGCTGGCTGCGATCGGTGCGGATATTGGTGTGGCCGCCGACGATCGGCACGCCGTAGGCTTCCGCCGCTGCGCGCATGCCAGCGAGAACCGGGGCCGCGCCGGCCTCTCCATCTGCCCAGATGGCATCGACGACCGCCATCG
The DNA here is from genome assembly GCF_019355735.1 of Rhizobium sp. B230/85. Taxonomy (NCBI): domain Bacteria; kingdom Pseudomonadati; phylum Pseudomonadota; class Alphaproteobacteria; order Hyphomicrobiales; family Rhizobiaceae; genus Rhizobium; species Rhizobium sp. B230/85. The sequence goes on along the minus strand of NZ_CP072156.1, from coordinate 3,697,778 downwards.
GACGTCCACCCATTGCGGCGATATCCGATATGTTGACCATGACGCCGCACCATCCTGCAAACCACGGATCGGCAGCGACGAAAGCGTTCATGAAGCCCTCGATGGCAAACAGCAGGTATTCGTCACCATCCGGCAAGGCCGCGCAGTCGTCGCCAACCGGGACGGATTGCGTCTTGACGCCGAGAGCAGCTGTGATGGCGTCGATATCGTGCTTGGCAGCGATGCCTTTGCTGGCCCCTAGTGTCTCGGCGATTGCCTTGAGATCGATGGCTGGCATCGTCACGCGGCTCTCTTTGCAAGAGCGACGAAACCGGCTTTTGGCGTCGTGCACGGCGGATAGTAAGCGAGGTCCGCTTTCATGCGCAGATGCGGTTTTCCATATATCTCGAACTCTTCGACGACATCCCAATGAAGCCGGCGGAAGAGCAGGCCGTTCTGGATCTGCACGTTGGCGAGAAACGTGTGGCAGCCCATGGCGTTGGCGGAGGATACGGCGAGCTTGATCAACGTCGCGCCCAGCGCGCCGATCCTGCGGAAATCCTCATGCACGGCAAGTCGCGAGCCCCACCAGAGGCCCGGTTCTGCCTGATGGATTCGTACCGACCCTACGAGCCGGTCGGCAGCTATGCCGAGCATCGACAGAGCAACGATGGGGATGGCGTGATTGTCGATCTCATCGCGATCGTCGCCATCGAAGAGTTTCTGCTCACGGCAGAAGACGTCGCGACGAAGGGCATGGGCCCGGCGGCGCTCCCAGTCGGATGTCGCGAACTTCACCTGGAATTCACCGGTGCGGAAGGGTGCAAATGGTTCGATCATCATCTGGTCAGCATCCTTTCATAGGTCGAAAGAGCGGAGCAGGCGCCGCACTTGCCGCAGCCAGCCTTGATATCGACCGCCTTGAGGCCGCTTTCGACGAGCATCTTCGACAGCGGCCCGAGGATCGAATGCATGAATTCCGGTTTCGGGGCCGGGTGGCTTTCGAGAGGCGTTCCGGAGATCGGCACGAAGGGCACGACGAAGGGATAGACACCGATCGCGACGAGCTCCCTGCAGATATCGAGGATCGCTTCGCGCGTGTCGCCGAGGCCCGCCAGGATATAGGTCGAGACCTGGCCGCGCCCGAAGACATCGACCGCTGCCTTGAACGAGGCCATGTATTTCTCGATGCTGACCTGCGCCTTGCCGGGCATGATCCGCGCCCGCAGCTCGGGTGTGACGACTTCCAGATGCATTCCGAGCGCATCGACACCGGCGTCTTTCATGCGCGAAAACCAGATGTCGTCTTCCGGCGGTTCGCATTGTGCCTGGATCGGAATATCGACTGCGGCCTTGATGGCGCGGGCGCTTTCCGCAAGCACCGCAGCACCGCGGTCGTCGCTTTTCGGCGTGCCGGTCGTCATCACCATGTGCTTGACTCCATCGAGCTCGACGGCGGCCCTTGCGACCTCGGCAAGTTGCGCCGGCGTCTTGTGGGCGACGGTGCGGCCTGCCGCGAGTGACTGGCCAATGGCGCAAAACTGACAGGTTTTCGTCCGGCTCTGGTAGCGAATGCAGGTCTGCAGCACAGTTGTCGCCAGCACGTCGCGCCCATGGAGTACGGCGATCTGCGAGTAGGGGACGCCGTCTGCAGTCGACAAATCGTAGAAACGTGGACGCAGGGGAAAGGACACCTCGCCGATGACAACGCCATCGCGACTGATGCGGCTGTTTCCGGTCTCATCCGGCTTTTCCACGAGATAGGGGCTTTCGAACGCCGGCGCGGTGTGCACGGGGACCATCACCGTCATTCCGTCGATCGTCAGCGCCTTGTGGTCGGAAGGACCGGCGCCACCGCGACGGCTTTCGTGACCGGCCTTCGGATCAACCAGCCTGGCGCCGAACGACTGCAGCTCGTTGATCAGGGTTTCCGTCGAAAGCTGACGTGTGGTGTTCATCGATCGTGCTCCTTGCCGGTGCGGTTTCGAGAGAAGGATATGAGGTGACCATGGGAGAAGTCGGCCGGTCGTCGATCACCAGATGCAACAGCTCGGGGCGCGCGTAGTGACCGACCGAGTCCATCATCCGCTTGCGCTTGACGATCAGGCTCATGTCGAGATCGGCAATCAGGATGCCTTCACCCTCCGTAATCGGCGGAGCGAGGTGCTTGCCCTCGGGTGATATAATCGCCGTCATGCAGCCACCGCGCAGTGCTTTCTGCAGACCCTCGACCGGTGTGATCGAGGCGATCTGTTCGTCTGACAGCCAGCCGGTGGAATTCACGACGAAACAGCCGCTTTCCAGCGCGTGGTGACGTATGGTCACCTCCATCTGGTCGGCAAAGATCGGACCGACCATGGAACCGGGAAATTGCGCGACGTGAATTTCCTCGTGCTGGGCCATCAGCGCGTAGCGGGCGAGCGGATTGTAATGCTCCCAGCAGGCCAGCGCGCCAACACGACCGATGCTGCTGTCCACGACCTTCAGGCCGGACCCATCGCCTTGTCCCCATATCATCCGCTCATGGAAGGTCGGGGTGATCTTGCGTCTCTTCAGAATGAGGGTGCCATCTGCGTCGAACACCAGTTGCGTATTGTAAAGCGTGCCCCGATCCCGCTCGTTGACGCCGAGAGCGACGACAATGCCGTGCTCGCGCGCGGCCGAGGCAACCGCATCCGTTGTGGCGCTCGGGACGGTGACAGCTTCTTCATAGAGCCGGACATGCTCGCGGCCGGACAGGACAGGCGGCAGCACGAAGGAAAAGTAAGGATACCAAGGGACGAACGTCTCGGGAAAGACGATCAGTTCGGCGCCCTTCGAGGCGGCTTCGCGGATCGTTTCCAGCACGCGGGCGAGCGTCTTGTCCCGCGAGGTCAGGTCCGGTGCAATCTGCGCGGCTGCTGCCCGGACAGTTCTGCTTTTCTCCATGACGAATTCCTTGGATTGAGGGAAGGAGGCGAAGGCGATCCGCCTCCCGGGATGGACTGCCGAGATCGGCAGCGCTTGCTGGGTCAGAGCGTCCAGGTGTCGAGAATGACCGCGCCGGCGCGCCGGTGGATCAACATCAGGTCGAGCACATCCAGCGGACTGATGGGCGTGATCCCCGGGATCAGTGCCGGCTCTCCGTGGCCATAAAGGGCCTGCAGCGCGAAACGGCAGGCATAGACCTTGCCGCCTTCCTCTAGGAAACCCTTGATCTGGTTATTGAAATTGAGGTGCCCCGGAAAAGCTTCGGCGCCGAGCTTGGGGAAGCCGCGCTGGATGCCGAGCGTCACGCCCGGGCCGTAGAGCAGAATGGACGTGTCGTAGCCCTTGCGCTTCAGGCGTTTGGCCTGCAGCAGGTTGACGAGGCCGATGGACCCTTCGAAGGCGACGGTGTGGAAGGTGACGAGCGCTTTTTCGCCCTCGTTGGCCTGGATGTCCTCAAAAACCTTTTCTTCGTAATCGACGAAGAAGTCTCCGTCGGCGTGGGCCGGTGCTGTGATTGCTGGCATGTTTGGCTCCTGTTTTGACGTCGGCCCTGCGATGGGCGCCATCTTTCATTTGCAAAGGACGTGCCAGTACGCTTTATGCCTAATATACGTTCAAAAGGGCCAAAATTGCAGTCAATAAACCAGTCAATTTTTCAATCCGAGCGATTGCCTCGTCATATCCAAGGCAATCGTCTGCCAAAAATCCGTGCTTATCGAACTACTTTTGGTGCAGTCAATATACAGTCAATAAAAGCTTGAGGCGTCGCGGGCGCGAGACTGGAAGGGCCTACGTGCGATATAATTACATTTTTACGTGGCTGGTGTGGTTGACACGTCGGATCTGGAAAGCAACAATTTGCAGTCAATCTTGCAAAACCACGAGCCTCCATGAAAACCTGGCTCCCAGATCTCTCCCGCAGCAACGGTCCCCGCTACATGGTGATCGCCGACGTCATCGAAATGGATTTGAGAAGCGGCAAGCTTCTGGTCGGCGACAGGCTTCCGCCACAACGCGAACTCGCAAAACAGCTGTCGATGGATTTCACCACGGTGGCACGCGGTTATGTCGAGGCGCAGAAGCGCGGTCTTGTCACCACACATGTGGGACGCGGGACCTTTGTGACGGGTGGACGGGAAAAAGAACGGCGCGGGTTCATCGCCGATGCCGCGCTCGATAGCCGGCGCACATCCGTCGTCGATTTCTCGATGAACATGCCGCCGGAGCCGGAAGATCCGGCTCTTCTCGCCCGCATGCAGGAAGGGCTTTCCGCTGTTGCCACCAACCTGATCCCGCTGTTGCGCTATCAAGGTTTCGGAGGTGCCGGGATCGACAAGGAAGCGGCGGCGTCTTGGCTTAGTCGGCGCGGTCTGGTGCCGTCCCAGGAGCGAATCTTCGTAACGCCCGGAGCACATCCGGCTCTTCTGGCGATTTTCGGGCTTCTCGCCAAGCCGGGCGAAACGGTGCTTTCGGAAAATATCACCTATCCCGGCATGCGTTCGATCGCAGCCCAGCTGCGCCTCAATCTGGTCGGCCTGCCAATGGACGAGCTAGGCATTATTCCGGCCGCATTCGCCGAGGTCTGCAAGACCGGCAAGCCGAAGGCGCTGTATCTCAATCCCACGCTGCAAAACCCGATGACCCTGACCATTCCCGAGAAGCGCCGGGAAGAAATCTGCGCGGTCGCCCGCAAATATCATGTCCCGATCGTCGAGGACGATGCCTACGGGTTCATTCCCCTGCACAGTCCGGCACCGCTTGCCGCCATGGCGCCGGATCTCACCTGGCATATCGGCGGATTGGCAAAGTGCATCGGCGCAGGCCTACGTCTCGCCTATGTCGTGGTGCCGGATACCAAGGCTGCGTGGCCCTTCGCCAGTGCCATGCGTGCGGCAAGCGTCATGGCGTCGCCGTTGTCTGCCGCCCTTGCCACACGCTGGATCGAGGACGGAACGGCCGACAGCATCCTTCGCTTCATCCGCACCGAGGCCGCAGCCCGCCAGGCGCTTGTCGCGGAACTCCTGCCGCCGGGGAGCTACAAGAGCGATCCCATCAGTTTCAATATATGGCTTCCGCTCACCGGGGGATGGACGCGTTCGACGTTCGGGACACATATGCGCTCATCCGGCATAGGCGTCGTTGCCAGCGATGCATTCACCGTCGACGGTCCGGCCGAAGAGGCCGTCCGCGTCTGCCTCGGCGGCCCGATCCGTCGCGATACGCTGAAAGGCGCGCTGGAATTCATGGGGCATGCGCTCGAAGGTTCGCCCCAAACGGCCGGCGCTTTCTTCTGACCGACTTGCCGGCCGCAGCCCTGCAAGCCTGAGCTTGGGGTTCCTGGCTATAATGCATCCCCGATATGCGTTTTACGCGCGTGCGAGCTGCCTTGCCGTCCAGCGGAACCCGCCTAGGTTATTTTGAAACCAGACAGGAGAGTTCGATGTCAAGAACGGTGGCCGATTACATCGCAGAGGCCCTCCAGCAGCAGGGGGTGAAGCGCATCTACGGCGTTGTCGGCGATTCCCTGAACGGCTTTACCGATTCTCTCAGGCGCCTGAAGACGATCGACTGGGTGCACGTCCGTCACGAGGAAGGTGCTGCATTCGCAGCCGGTGCCGAGGCGCATCTGACCGGCGAACTCGCCGTTTGCGCAGGCAGCTGCGGCCCCGGCAACTTGCACCTCATAAACGGCCTTTTCGACTGCCACCGCAGCGGGGTGCCGGTGCTCGCAATTGCAGCGCATATCCCGAGCTCGGAAATCGGTATCGATTACTTCCAGGCAACGCATCCCGAGCATCTGTTCAGGGAATGCAGCCACTATGTCGAGCTGGTATCGAATCCCGACCAGCTTCCGCAGATCCTTGCCCGGGCGATGAGGGTGGCGGTTGGCAGGAAAGGCGTGGCAGTCGTCGTCATTCCGGGCGACGTCGCCCTGAAGCAGACCAAGGCAGTCGTGCCGGCGTGGCTCACGCCGATGATGCCGAAGGTGATCCCCGACGCGTCGGAGGTCGCCAAGCTCGTGGAAATCCTGAATTCCTCGAAAAAGGTGGCTTTGATGTGCGGCGCGGGGTGCGCCGGGCTGCATGACGAGGTCGTCGAGCTTGCAGCCCGGCTGAAAGCTCCGATCATCCACTCGCTCCGGGGCAAGGAATATCTGGAGTACGACAACCCCTACGATGTCGGCATGACCGGCCTCGTCGGCTTCTCCTCGGGCTACGCTGCCATGAAGGAATGCGATGCATTGCTTCTGCTCGGCACCGATTTTCCCTATCGTCAGTTCTATCCCGAAAAGGCGCTGATCGCGCAGGTCGATGTCCGGCCGGAAGCGCTGGGCAACCGCTGCAGGCTGGATGTCGGCATACTGGGCGATGTGGGGTCGACGTTGAAGCTGCTGATGCCCCATCTGACGGAAAAGACCGACCACCGCTTTCTCGACAATGCGCTTGCCCACTACGCGAAGGCGCGCAACGAACTCGATGCGCTGGCGGTGCCCGATCCGGAAAGCGGCACAATCCATCCGCAATATCTGACGCGGTTGGTTAGCGAACTGGCGGCCGAGGACGCCATCTTTACCTGTGACGTGGGAACCCCGATCGCCTGGACGGCTCGCTATCTCAAGATGAACGGCAAGCGCCGGCTGGTCGGCTCCTTCAATCACGGCTCTATGGCGAACGCTCTGCTGCACTCCATCGGTGCCCAGTCAGCATTCCCAGAACGCCAGGTCATATCGATGTCGGGCGATGGCGGTTTCACCATGATGATGGGCGACTTCATCACCCTTACCCAGATGCAGCTGCCGGTCAAAGTCATCGTCCTCAACAACGGTACGCTTGGCTTTGTCGAGATGGAAATGAAGGCGGGCGGGTTCCTCGATGTAGGCTGTGACCTGAAGAACCCCAACTTTGCGGCGATGGCTGAAGCCATGGGCATAAGGGGTATCCGGGTGGAGAGGCCGGAGGATCTGGAAGCAGCGTTGCGGGAGGCACTGGCCCATGACGGTCCGGTGATCGTCGATGTGGTCAGCGCCCGGCAGGAGCTGGTGATGCCACCGAAGACCACATTCGGCGAGGCCTTCAATTTCGGCCTCTTCATGATGGCTGCGGTGCTTGACGGAAGGGCGAACCAGCTCGTGGACCTTGCGAAGACGAACCTAAAACGATGATCGCCCCGGATGCCTGCCGCAGACTATCCTCTCTTACGACAGCATGCGGCATGGCTGGAGTGAGCACCGCATTCCGCTGTGCGTGATACACCGGGCCTCCCTTGTTGTAGATACGGGCGCCTATCCACGAAGATATCCAAATTTTTAAGATAATTTAGTGCTTATCCTGATACTCGCTGCAATATACCGGCAGCATCCATATTTCCGTATTCATGGAATGCTTCGTTGTCGGCGTATCACTGGTAAATAAGCGCATGATATATTTTAATTATGCTCTCTAAAAATTGACATTTATCATGAAGCTACAACGACAAAGTCGTTTGTTATTTTAATAACATTAACTTCAAGTTCGTTAAAAATTGAAATCAACATTTACTTAAATAATTTGAACCAGTGTGCGGAAAAGAACGTCGCAACTGGTGATTCACATGTGTAAAATTCGCCTCATCCTAACTATAGCTTGTCTCTATTCCAGTGCCGCCTCGGCTGAGACCATCGGTGTCTCCATGGCCAATATGGACAAGTTCCAGACGGCGCTTGCCGCTGGCATCACCGATCACGGCGCAAAGATACCCGGGGTCAAGATCACGATGGAAAGCGCCGGTGGCGATGCCGCAAAGCAGATGGAAACCGTCAAAAAATTCGTCGCGGACAAGGTCGACGCGTTGATCGTCGGTCCCGCTGACGGTGACATGGGTGCCGAACTTTCCAAGATCGCCAGCGATGCAAAAATTCCGCTGGTCTACGTCAACAACGAGCCAGCCAACCTCGCCGAACTCCCGGAGAAGCAGACCCTCGTCGCCTCGGACGAGAAAGATTCCGGCACGCTCCAGACAAAGGAAGTGTGCCGGCAACTGCATGGCAAGGGCAATGTGGTCATCCTGATGGGGGAGCTGTTTCATGCGGCGGCTCGCAAGCGGACGGAAGATGTTGCCGAAGTGCTGGCGACGGATGACTGCAAGCAGATCCATGTCGTCGAGCGGCAGGCGGCAAACTGGTCGCCGCAGCTTGCCGAATTTCAAATGCAGGAATGGCTGACTGCCGGCGTCAAGTTCGATGCCGTGATCGCCAACAACGACGAGATGGCTCTGGGAGCAATCAAGGCCTTGAAGAAGGCCAACGTGCCGATGAATAAAGTGGTGGTCGCCGGGGTCGATGCCACCGATGACGCACTGGCCGCCATCGTGCGCGGTGATCTGGACGTTACGATCCTGCAAAACGCGGCAGGGCAGGGTTCAGGATCGGTGGACGCGGCGCTGAAACTGATCAAGGGCGAGAGCGTGCCGAAGACAATCTACATCCCGTTCGAACTCGTGACCGCCGACAACGTCGCCAAATATCTGCCTAAGAGCCAGTAAGATAGCCAAGGATCAATCACATGAAAATCTGGAAAAAATTGGGTATCCGGACCCAAATTACCGTTGGCTTCCTGCCTCTTATCCTGCTGATGAGCGTATTGTCGCTGAGCGCGATCAATGGCATGAGCGGTCTCGCTTCGATGTTCACTTCCTACCGCGCCACCGCTGGACAGAGCGTCGCGGTCTCGGACTACAGCAACAGGCTGCACGAAATCCAGCTGGCCGCAGAAAGCTTCCGTACTAATCCCAGCGCCGCCGTCGTCCAGTCTTTCAAAGAAGGCGTGAAGGCATTTTCGCTTGACGACCCGCGTCTGTCCGGCAACCGGGAACTGCAGCAGCAGATGGTCGAGATCCGTGCGGAGATCGGCACCTACAGCCAGGCCTTCGAAAAGATCGTCGCACTCCACACCAAGCGAGATGCGCTGATCGGCAAGGTCACCCAGTTCGGACCATGGACGAGCATAGCGCTGAACGACGTGATGCGCAGCGCTTGGAGACAGGGTGACGTCAGCACCCTTCATCTGGCGGGCGACGCTCTGGAGGCATTCAACCGAAGCCTCTATTTCTCCGAACGCTTCGTCCACGCCGACGATCTCCAAGCCTATGAAAGTGCACAGGCTGCGCTGAAGGAGGCGGTCGACCGCAATACGGCGCTCGGAAAAATCGCGCCTAACGAATTGCAGCAAAAGCGTATCGCCGGGGCTGCTCGCCTCATGCAAAACTACACCGCCCGTCTCGGCGACGTGAAGGATGTGCTGCTCGCAAGCAATGCGATCCGGCAAGGCGAGCTCGATGTCCTCGCCCCGAAAATTGCCAGTGGCTTCAAGAACCTGCAGTCGACGATCACCAACTCGCAAACGGCGCTGGACGGCTCGGTGGAAAGCACCGTGCAATCCGCCACGACGAAGACGCTGGTCATCAGCGCGATGCTCATTCTCGTTGGGTTGGTTCTCTCCTACGCCATCGGCCGCCTCATCTCTGCGGCAGTGCGCAGCATGGCGCTTGCCATGGAGAGGTTGGCACGCGGCGACGATACCATCGCCGTCGAAGGCACGGAATACCAGCACGAGCTAGGCGCCATGGCGCGATCGCTGAAAATCTTCCAGGAGACCGGCCGCGCCAAGCTGATCGCGGAAGCAAACGCCGAGCGCAGCCGCATTGCAGCGGAAGACGAGAGGCTCCGTCAGGAATCCGAGCGTCTGTCCGATGCACGCTCCATGGAGCACGCTTTCCAGCAGATTTCAGCCGGGCTCGACGCGCTGTCGCAAGGCGATCTGACGGTCCGCGTCGGGGCGGTGGACGCCCGCTACGAGACGATCCGCGACCATTTCAACAACTCCGTCGCATCTCTTGCAGAGGCAATCCAGTCGGTCATCCATGCCGTCAGCACGATCCGCTCCGGACTGAGTGAAATCTCCACGGCCTCGAATGATCTCGCACGGCGAACAGAGCAACAGGCAGCCTCGCTCGAGGAGACCGTTGCTGCACTCGGAGACGTGACGCGTGGCGTGAACGGAACTGCGGAGGGTGCAAGCCTTGCACAGACGACAGTTGCGACCGCTCGTATCAACGCCGAGAAGGGTGGCGAGATCGTCGCAAGCGCCATCGAGGCCATGACGGAAATCCAGGCTTCCTCGTCGAAGATCGGCAATATCATCAGCGTTATCGACGAAATCGCCTTCCAGACCAACCTGCTTGCGCTGAACGCAGGTGTCGAGGCAGCGCGCGCCGGTGAGGCCGGCAAGGGCTTTGCTGTCGTCGCACAGGAAGTCCGCGAGCTCGCCCAACGCTCCGCCAGCGCTGCAAAGGAGATCAAGACTTTGATTTCCGCCTCGTCGACGCAGGTGGCCACGGGTGTCAATCTCGTCAGCCAGTCCGGCGTTTCGCTTCGGGAAATCGTCCAGCAGGTCGTCGCTATGAGCGGAACCGTCGGTGAAATTGCGACGAGCGCACGCGAACAGGCCTCCAGCCTCCGCGAAGTTTCTGCCGCAGCGGACCAGATGGACAAGGTCACCCAGCAAAACGCCGCCATGGTGGAAGAAACGACCGCCGCAGCCCAAGGCCTGAGCCAGGAAACGGAAAATCTCGCCAACATGATCGGCCGTTTCCGCACCCAACGCTCCCACGGCCACCAACCCTTCGCCCTGGCATCGTAACCCCAGGCAGTCGCCCGGCTATCGAGGCCGGGCGAGCTTGCCTCGAGGTTATCGGGGAACAATTCCTTGCACGATCCGTGCTGCATTCTTCGAAGTAAATGGCGGACACTCGCCCGTCATCAAAAGCTCTTCAGCCGCGTGAATAGCATGTCTAGTGGTGAGCTCTGCGCCCACTTCCGCTACATGCAGCCATAAGCGCATCCGGGAGCTTGGGTCACCCAGTTAACCAGCCGCACGCCCCAGGCGAAGCCGGGCCTGAAACCGATTGACCCTGCTCATGCGCGGTTAACCGCCGCTGCCGATGCCACCCTGAGAGGGTTACGCTCGAAAAACCTGAACCTGCAAACATCGGCAGGACACTTGCTTCACCGCTCGCAGCATCACCAGGTCTCCCGAAGTTATGGTGATGACTGCAGGCGATGCCGCGCCTCGGCTATCTCAACCTCGCTTCGGTCCTTCCCGGGCTTCTGGCTCGCCATGTCGTTATTTGCCGCGGTGCCCAACTAGCAGTCCCGCCGGCCGAGCATCGCCGACAGAGCCGTCTCTGGCTTGGGGCCCTCATCACCAGTCCGTATTTATTCTACCATCGTCGTGACTGTCGCGTGGATCGGCTTGGCTGAAGGCGGCAGGCATTCGACTGCAACCTGAATGCCGCTCATTGCTGTCGTCGAGTGACGCGCTCGAGGGAGAGATCTTCCCGCACCCCAACAAGACGAAAGCAGCCCAAGGCTGCCGTGGCTGAGATCAAGGCGGCTTTTGCGACGCCTTTATGGTGGCGCGGCTGGAGAGATGAAACGCGAAGGGCCCGTATCGGTGATACGGGCCCTTCGGAGTGGCTGACAGGCCCTTGGGCTTGGTCTCAGAACTCTTCCCAGCTTTCGGCTTTGGCGGCGGTGTTGAGGCCGAAAGCTTTTGCGACCTGGCCTACCATGCGTCTTGCCGGCGATGAGACGGGCTTTTGGCCGGCGTGGATCGGGGTTGGAGCATGGCTGGTGATTCTGCTTTTGGTGCTTGTCGTGGAGGGAGCGCTGCGTCCGAGCTGGAACTGGCTGATCAACTGGCGAAGCTTGTCGGACTCGTCTGCTAGCGAGACGCTGGCCGCCGTGGCTTCCTCGACCATCGCGGCGTTTTGCTGCGTCACCTGGTCCATCTGGTTGACGGCCGTGTTGACTTCGGCAAGTCCGATCGACTGTTCCCGCGAGGATGTCGCGATAGCGTCGAGTTGGGTGTTTATCGAAATGACCTGACCTTCGATGATCTTGAGGGCTTCGCCAGTGGCGGTCACCAGTTTGACGCCGCTTTCGACTTCGGTTGCCGAATTGCGGATCAGACCCTTGATTTCCTTTGCTGCCTGCGCTGAGCGTTGAGCCAGTTCACGCACTTCCTGCGCGACAACGGCAAAACCCTTGCCGGCCTCGCCGGCACGTGCCGCCTCGACGCCTGCATTCAGGGCGAGAAGGTTTGTCTGGAAGGCAATTTCGTCGATGACGCCGATGATGTTCGAGATCTGGGTGGAGGATTGCTCGATCCGCTGCATGGCATCGACAGCATTGGAGACGACCTCGCCGGATTGACGGGCTGACTGGTTGGCCTCGATTGCCACCGAGCGGGCTTCTTCGGCACGCTTGGAGGAATTGGCGACATTGGTGGTGATCTGATCGAGGGCGGCTGCAGTTTCTTCAAGGGCCGCAGCCTGCTGCTCGGTCCGCTTGGAAAGGTCGTTGGCGCTCTGGCTAAGCTCGCGGGAGCCGCTGTCGATCGAGCCGGTTGCCTGGCTCACAGACGAGAGTGTCTCGCGAAGGCGTTCGACGGTGTTGTTGAAATCCGACCGCAGGCCTTCGAAGGCAGCCGCAAACGGTTCGTTGAGCTGGAAGGTGAGGTCGCCGCTGGAGAGATGCTGCAAGCCTTCGCCAAGACCGGACGTGGCCTGCGCCATCTCGCTCGCACGCCTCTGGTCCGCCTCTGCAGTGCGGGCACGTTCGGCTTCGCTTGTGTTACGGACAGTGGCTGCTTCCTGCTCCAGCTGGAGGCTGCGCAGACCGTTGTCCTTGAAGACCTGAACGGCCTTTGCCATCGTTCCGACTTCGTCACGGCGCTCGGTACCGGCAACGTTCGCAGACAGATCGCCACCGGCGAGCGTCCCCATCGTCTCGGCGAGGCCCCGGATCGGCATCACAAGCCACGAACGGATTGCAAAGAAGCCAATCGTAAGGACAACCAGAAGTCCGCCGACAACACCGACGATGGTGAGAACTGCCGTGTGATTGGACGATACAGTGAGGTCGTCGCTATTCTGGCTGCTTGCAGCAGAGATAGTGTCCACCATTTGCGTGAAACGCGGCAACAAGGTTGCGAAACCTGGCTGGCATTCTTTCAGGAATACTTCCTGGCTCGCCGAAATATCGTCCGCCGTCGTTGATTTCTTGGCAAGAGCAACTGTGTTGCCGCACGTATTATCGATCAACGCCAGGCTATCCGCCTTGAGGGACGGCGCGTCCTTGTATGAAGGCAGGGCTGCGATCGCCAGATCCATGTACTTGATAAAATTATCATGTTGGGTCTGGAATTCCTTCGAAGCCTTCGCGTTGGCTTCATCCGACCGGGCTATCAGCAAGTCGCCGATTGCAGCGCGTGAGCCCTGCAGGGCTCTGTTTGCGCGAGCGGAGTACAGCGCAGCAATTGTCTCGTGATCCAGAAGATTACTGTAGGCCGTATCGGTTGCCTTGATCTGGAAAGCAGCATAACTCGCCACCCCGATGGCAAAGACGCCGAACAACGCCATGATGGACAGGAATTTTCCAATAATCGAGATATTTTTCATGATAACGACCCGTCGCTTGCGCCATAATTCGTAAAGTTATTTAAGAACCTTCTAGATGACTAAAATGAAGAATAAGTTTATTTTAACTTACGAACATACAGGGTCGATTAACCTTAAAGTCGTTGCTACGTCCCCGATGAACCATCACGGACGGACCCTCAGGCGATAAGACGATACTTTCCGTTACTGCCGGAGAGCCTTTGATCACGGGGATGCGAGGCGGCAAAGCCGGCGGCGACGGGCAAGAAGCAAGGCTGATATCGTCATCGTAGTTCGATATGTTCAACCGCTTTTTGAGAAGAAGAGCGGATATGTGACGCTGCTTTTCTGATGTCGAGAGATGAACGCTAAAGCGGCAGGAATGGCGTTGGGTCATTCTATTTTCGAACGATTGCTCCAATCAAAGAAACGTGCCGATCCTCAAATTTTTATATTTGCCTTGCGAAATAACTCCGGACTTGGAGGTGAGTCAGGATCATTGGTGCTGGTTTAACTCTTGGATGGCAGAGTCCGGATATATGAGCGGTAGTTTAATGGGCCTATTCTAAAAATATAAATGCTTATTAAAGCGGCAAAAGAGCAGTAGGAAGGCAGTCATTTTGAGCCGCAATTCATAGCTGATATCAGGGATAAATTTGGTTCTGCTAGGCGCGGGAAAAACTATTGTGCTGCAACTATCTTTTTTCGTGTGATTTTGAGCCAAAACAACCATGGGAATTAACTACTTTTATAAAATAGCATTATCGAGAAAGTGACTTCTAATTAAAAATTTTCATCTAAAAATACGCCTAAATTAGTAAAATTTCATTTTTTATGGCGGTTTATGCGACGCATATTCTAATGCGGTATTTTAGTAAAAATCGCTATAATTTTTAATCGATAATTTCCTGTTGAACGATCGGTTATTCTGGTCAATCATTTGTTAACACAAACAACTTGTTAACATATGAGGCGGCGTAATGAGTAAGATTGCGACATTTTTTCTATGGATGCTGAGTGCATTGTTTGCTGCATTCCTTATTACCCAGCCGTTGGGTAACTCGGTGCAGCTTTTTCTTTCTGTGAGCATCATTGTTGTTCTCTTGGTCATCAGCCTTTTGAAGCTGGATGGGATCTGGCGCCACATTTTCTTGGCTTTGGGTTCAATCGTCATTTTGAGGTACGCATACTGGCGTACGACAAGTACACTTCCCTCCATGGATGATCTGTACTCTTTCTTTCCGGCAATTATACTTTATCTCGCCGAGATGTACTGCGTCGTGATGCTCGCTATCAGCCTTTTTGTTATTTCTGATCCATTGGAGCGCGAAGATGCGCCACGGCTGAGCGACGAGGATGCCCCGAGCGTCGACGTCTTCGTGCCCTCCTACAACGAGAGTAGCGATATCCTGGCGCTGACGCTCTCGGCTGCAAAAGCCATGTATTATCCGCAGGACAAGCTGAAGGTTTTCCTGCTTGACGATGGTGGCACTGAACAGAAGCGGTTTTCCGACAATGCCGATGTCGCCGAGGCTGCGAAAGTCAGAGCCGCCATGCTCAAGGATCTCTGTGCCGATCTCGGCGTGACCTACATGACGCGCGCTGAAAACGTCCATGCCAAGGCCGGCAACCTGAACGCCGGACTGATGAACACCCATGGCGAACTGATCGTCGTCTTCGACGCCGACCATGCGCCGGAACGTAATTTCCTGCTCGAGACCGTCGGCTATTTCGCCAAGGACGAGAACCTGTTCCTGGTGCAGACGCCGCACTTCTTCTCGAACCCCGATCCGGTCGAGCACAATCTCAATACTTTCAAGACGATGCCGTCCGAGAACGAGATGTTCTACGGAAAGATCCAGAAGGGCCTCGATCGCTGGAATGCCTCGTTTTTCTGCGGCTCGGCGGCGGTTCTTCGTCGCGAAGCCCTGGAAGAAGTCGGCGGCTTCTCCGGTATTACCATCACGGAAGACTGCGAGACCGCGCTCGAATTGCATTCGCGTGGTTGGAACAGCGTCTATGTGGACAAGCCGCTGGTGTCCGGCCTCCAGCCCGAAACCTTCTCCAGCTTCATTGGACAGCGCACCCGGTGGTGCAGCGGCATGGTCCAGATCCTTCTGCTCAAGAACCCGCTGCTGAAAAGCGGACTGAGCTTCGCCCAGCGCATCTGCTACCTGTCCAGTGCCCTCTTCTGGTTCTTTCCCTTTGTCCGCGCAGTCTTCGTCATCGCACCGCTGCTCTTCATTCTGCTCAACATGAAGATCTTCGTTGCCTCATCCGAGGACTTCATCGCCCACACGATCACCTATCTCATCGTCAGCGAACTGATCCGCAATTATCTCTACGGCAGCGTTCGCTGGCCCTGGATTTCCGAACTCTATGAATATCTGCAGTCAGTCTATCTTTTCCGTGCCATCGTCGGCGTCGTGCTCCATCCGCGCAGGCCAACCTTCAACGTAACGGCAAAAGGCCAGAACACGACGGGCGAGCGCGTTTCCGAACTTTCGCTGCCCTATTTCGTGATCTTCGCCATCCTCGCCGGTACGCTCGCCTTCTCCGCCTATCGCTACAATACCGAGCCTGAAATCGGCAATCTGCTGCTGATCGTCGGCGCGTGGAACCTGCTCAATCTCATCATTGCCGGTGCTGCGCTTGGCGTCATTACCGAACGTCGCAACGATGTTTCCGGCATTGAACTGCCGTCCAAGGTCAACGTCGAACTGACCTTTGCCCAGGCCACTATCCACGGCGTTGTCAACAAGGCCTCCTCTGCCGGCGCCACTGTCACCTTGCCGAAGGGCGTCGCCCAGGCCATGCGCAAGGGCGACTACGGCAGGCTTTCGGTGGTCAAGCCGAGTTCAGGCATGATCGTCACATCCATGCCGATCACCGTCGCCGCGCAGCCGGCGCTCGACCAGCAGGTTCTGACGCTGAAATTCGATCCGGAACCGCATCACTACCCGGTCATCGCAGAATTGATCCTCAGCGATCTCAGCGATGTACGTGCGAACCGGTCGAGCAGACAAAAACGACGCAACATCATCGTCGCAACGGCCGTGCTGATGCGCTGGGCAGTGACCAGCCCGATCAAGGCTCTCGGATTGGCGATGGTCGGCGGTTCGGCAGGCGCCCGTCGCCAGCCGTCGCAGGACAAAGCTCCCGCCAACAACAACGTGGCCAAATCTTTCGTCGAAACGAACCTCAAGGAAGGTGCGAAATGAACTCCCTCGCTCGTTACAAGCTCGCCCTTGCCGGCGCTGCGCTCGCCGTGGTTTGCGACGCCTCGCTCGCCCATTCGCAACAAGCTTTTTCGCTGGGCACCGCACCTGCCGCCAACTCCTCGGACAAGATGTCCGTTGAAACCGACGACCGTAACCTTCGCCGCATTGGCGCCGACCGCCGGGGGATGTTCTTCAACGGGGAAAGCACCAGCAACGAATATCCGTTCTATGCGCTTCCCTCGGAAATCGCAGGCTCGGCTAAACTTGTTCTCTGGATGCAGACGGCAATTTCCGCTGCGCCGGAAAACTCCTCCATGCGCGTTTTCGTCAACGACCAAGATGTCGGTTCCATCAAGCTGCAGTCAGGCGCACCGTATCGCGTCGAGATGAAGGTGCCGAACGGCGTCATCCAGCCGGGCTACAATGCCGTCTCCATCCTTGTGGACCAGAAGCACCGCGTCGATTGCTCGATCGATGCAACTTACGAATTGTGGACGCAGATCGATCCAGAGCGCAGCGGATTTGTATTTTCCGAAGGCGGCAGGCTGATGGGCGACACGATGCCGGATCTGATCGCCCGCGGCGGCATGATCGATGGTCGCACCGCCATCCAGGGCTCGATCGCCCCCGGCGCAACCGGTACCGACTACAATCGCACCATCACGGCGATCGAAGCCTTGACGATCATCGGCAATTTCGACCGTCCTGCGGTATCGATCGGCCAGCAGGCGGCGGATGACCGCAGCATCGGCGTCGTCGTCGGAACCCGGGGCACCGTTGCCGAAATTCTGGGCCAGCAGGCAGATTCAATCCTCAAGGACGGTATCAACGTGCTGCCGGCCGGACACGGCAAGGGTCAGACCCTCGTGGTCACGGGCCGGACCGCAGCCGATGTCGATGCATCGCTTGAAATCCTCAAGGCCGAGGCGGAAAAGGGTCAGTCGGACGGGACCCCACAGGGGCTGAGGGCGCTGGCCAACAGCAAGGGTCGCCTGCTTTCGCCGGGCTCGACAGTGCCCTTGCGTAACCTCGGCCTGATTGCCGAACCGTTTTCGGGCCGTCTCTACAAGCAGCAGATCAACTTTTCGATGCCGTCGGATTTCTATCCCGGCGACTACGGCTCCCTCGTCCTGCACCTGAGCGCACAGTACGCCGCAAACCTTTCGCGCGATGCGGAGCTGATCGTGCGGGCAAACGATGAGACGGTCGCCGATATCAATCTCGGTTCCAGTCGCAGCGGCCTGATCGACGACCAGCGTCTTCCGGTGCCACTCAGCAAGCTTCGTCCCGGCGAGAATACCATCCAGTTCGAAGCCCGGCTTCCCGTTCCTGCCGACGTGACCTGCGATCCCGTCGGTAAGGGGGGAGAGGACCGTCCGCGCCTGCTGGTGCTCGGCAAGAGCTTCCTTGAGGTTCCGCAGTTCGCCCGCGTCGGCCGCTATCCGGATATTGCCGCCCTGGTCTCCGGCAGTGCCTTCGACGAGCGGGTGGGCAGTGCGCCGATCGCGCTTTATGTACCCAACCTCAACTCGACCGCGCTCAGTGCCGCCGCTTCGTTCATGGCCAAGATGGCTTATTCTTCCGGCCACATACTGCCGGTCAACGTCACTGCCACGGTGCCGGATGTTCATCAGCCGAATGTCATGGCGTTTGGCACGTTCAGCCAGCTTCCTTCCGATGTTGTGACGCCGACGGGCCTCGATCTTTCGACCCGCATTACAAGCCCGGGACCGGCCATCAATGCGCCGACGCAAGAGGTCGCGTCTGCTCTTTCGTTCCGCAATACCAAAGACACAGCGCCGGCCACAGGCACCGATGGCGACGTCACCGGGCAAATGCTGGGATATGTCGGTCAGATCAAGACTGTCCTGACCGATCGCGTCGGGGCGCAGATCGACAAGCTGCGCCACGAAGTCTCGGCCATGGGCCAGCCGGAAGAAGTCCGCTACCAGCCCAAGGCGGAAACCGCGCTGCTGATTGCACAGAAAGACATGAAGGGCGCTGCCGGCGTCTGGACTGTTGTCGCATCGCCATCCGAACAGGGGCTAACGGCAACCGTCGATGCCATCATGGACCGGTCGACCTGGACCCGGCTGAATGGATCCGTGCAGGCATTTTCGACGACCGGACAGGTCATCGACGAGATCGCGCCGAGCAAGGTTGCGCTGTTTCAGACCCAGCCTGCGAGTGCGGGTAATCTGCGGCTGATCGTTGCCGGCTGGTTTTCCCACCACGTACTGGAATACACGCTTGCACAGATCATCGCCGCACTTCTCCTCGGTGCCTCGACATTCCTGCTGCTGAAGCTGGGGCGTCCGAAATGGTGAAGGCAAAACTGCTGGTCAGGTCCCTGTTGATTGTCGGGACCCTGGCCGGCTCGGCGGGCATCAGTCACGGACAGGACGAAGGGCTGATCGCGGACGACCTAGTTACGGGATCGTGGCTTCTCTACCGGAGCGACTACATCACGCCTGAAGGCCGTGTGATCGATACCCGAGCCGGCGGGGTAAGCCACAGCGAAGGGCAGGGATACGGCATGTTGATTGCCGCATCCACGGGCGATCGCCGCATGTTCGATCGCATGTGGAACTGGACAAAGGCCAATCTCTATGTCCGGGGCGACGGATTGGCGGCCTGGCGATGGGATCCCAATGCGACCCCACGGGTCACGGACGGCAACAACGCCACGGACGGAGACCTGCTGATCGGCTGGGCGCTGGCCCGCGCTGCACAGAAATGGCAGGACGCAGCCTATGCCCGGGACGCCAAGGCAGTGGCCGAGGCCATCTCCAGCCGGCTGGTTATTGAGACGAGCTTTGGCAAGGCGCTTCTGCCGGGATCGAAGGGCTTCGGCGCCAACGACCAGCCGGATGGGCCTGTCGTCAATCTTTCCTACTGGGTCTACCCGGCCATCAAGGAGCTTGGCGATCTCTCGGCTGGGTTCCCAGCAACCCAGCTGATCGCAACCGGCCTGTCACTCACCAGGATGGCGCGCTTCGGTCCCGCCGAGTTGCCATCCGACTGGATATCGCTGAAGGGGCGGACACCTCAACCGGCAGCAGGCTACGCCGCGCAATTCGGCCAGGATGCCATCCGGGTGCCGATGTACGTGGCCTGGTTCTCAAGGGATTACCCCGACATTCTCGAGAAATTCAACGCTGCGTTCGAGCAGCGTAGCGGTGGCAAGCCTGCCGTCATCGACCTTGACACGGCGGACCCTGTCGCCGTGTTGCCCGACCCTGGATATCGCGCTGTCGTCGATCTCGTCGCTTGCAGCCTCGGCGCTGAGAAGACGGCCGTGCATGCCGCCGCTTTTCAGCCGACCGATTACTATCCATCGACCTTGCATCTCCTCAGTCTCATCGCACTTGCAGAAAGGTATCCAAGATGTCTGCCCGATCTTCAATGACAACAGTCCTGCTTTGCAGCTGCGCATTCTTGCTGCTTCCGAACTTCGCTCACGTCTCGACCACAAGCGCCGAGGATCTTGGGGCGGGCTGGGTCAACAGCGTCGTCCCAGCGGCGAAAAGCGCAAATGCAGTGATGCCGGATGCCGTTTCCAGCACGGTTACGCCCGCTGCGGCGACGAAGCCGATCGTACAACCCGTCATCCTGCCTGATGCGAAACCGCAGCAGTCGCAGGCGGTTATCGTCAATGTCGAGCCGGGTCAAAATCCGTTTGCGCCGGCCTCCGGCGCTGCATCGCCCGCGGCTGCCCCGGTGGTCAGGGCGCCTATGCCCCAGCAGTTTCCTGTCGGTAGCCCATCGGTCGCCGGTACTCCAAAAGACGTGACCGTTTCCGGACCCCAGCCCGGATCCTCGGAGATCAAGGTTGATGACACGGCGCTGCGCTACTATGCCAAGACCCGCGACCTGAAGCGGCTCGGCGCAGAGCTACGCCGGCTGAAAGGGCTTTACCCAACCTGGGAGGCGTCCGAAGACCTCTTCAGTGCACAAACGACGACCGTCAACGAACAGCCTTTGTGGGATATGTACGGAGCCGGCAATTTCACCGGCGTGCGCGCCGAAATTGCACGCCTGGCCAGCAGCAATCCGGAATGGAAGCCATCTGCCGACCTGATGACCAAATTGGCGATCGGCGAAACGCGCAAGCTGATCGACCGCATCTACCAGCAGGGCAACTGGGCCCAGGTCGTCGCCACGGCGCAGCAGCAGCCGCAGCTGCTGGCGTGCAGCGAAATGAACACGATGTGGCAGGTTGGCGAGGCGCTCGCAAAAACAGGCGACATGGCGCGTTCCTTCGACCTCTACAAGTATATCCTGACCCAGTGCGACGGAGCACCGGAACGGCTGGCCACCATGCAGAAGGCAAGCGCTCTGCTGCCGCCTGCGGGCGCCAATTCGCTGATGGCGTTCGCGCGCATCGGGCCTGACGGGACATCCGAGTTTGCCAACTTCACCTTCGACAATCTGCGCAAGGAAATGGGATTGATTGCCAGCGGCGATCATCTGGCGCAGAGCCCGACGGAGAGCGAGCTTCAAGCTTTTGGCGCGTATGTCCAGTCTGCAAAGTCCGCTGCCGATGCCGGCCTGTTCGGTTGGTATTACTACAGCCAGCAGCAGTGGCAGGCAGCCAATGCCTGGTTCGTTGCCGGCACGCGGTATGGCCCAGACATGAAAAATGTCGAAGGCGTCATCCTGACCTTGCGAAACCTGGACAAGGTTGCCGACGCATTGGCCCTGGCATCGCGCTTTGCTGACAAGTCTGACGACATACGCAAGGAATATATCGAGATCGTTGCGGGCGAACTGACTGACAAGGATTCGAAGCTGCAACTCAGTGAAAAGGACATTGCGACCTTCAAGGACCACGTCTTCGCCGCCAAGTCGGCGCTGGGCGCGCAGGCGCTCGGTTGGAAACTGCTGAAAGACAAGGGCACGAAGGAAGCACAACCGCTTTTCGCGCAATCTGTCGAGTGGGAGCCGACCGAGGGAGGCGTCATCGGCGAGGCGGTCCTTGCGAGCAGAAGCAAGGATTTCACCAAGGTTGCCGCACTGAAGCGCGAATACGCGGATCGCTTTCCGGGCTTGAACGACTTCAAGACCTTTGTGCCCAAGAAGCCGAAGCGCGTCGTCAGAACCGTTTCGGCAAAGCCTACACTACAAAAGCGCGTCGTCGGGTCGAAGAACTGGCCGTTCTGAGTGGCGACTGGCGTCGGATCAGGTTGGAAGCGGCGAATGCCTCCGCGCTCAGGGCGCCGGATAGAGGGCGGAGGTACGGCCTGTGAAATAATAGCCGGCAAGGCCGATCCACTCGCGCCCGGCAATGCCGAGGAGCTCGCTGTTGAGCGATGGCTGGGTTGCGTCTAGCCCCAGTGTGTCTTTGCCGCCCGAGCGATAGTCCACTGGCCAGGGGACGACCGGAATATCGAGTTTGCGGAAAATCCCCATTGCGCGCGGCATGTGGAAGCCGGAGGTGATCAGCAGGCAATCGCTAAGACCATTGCTGGCCAGCAGCGCCTTGGTGTTGACGGCGTTTTCGTAGGTTGTCCGCGAGCTGCGGTCCTCGATGAGGCGGGCTTTGTCGATGCCGAAGGCTGCAAACATCCGCTCGCCTATGATCGCATCGCCCTCGAGGCGGCCTGTGATGGTGCCGTCGCCACCGGAGATCAGGATGCGGGAACGGGGATATTTCATCGCCAGCCGGAGCGCTTCGACGAAGCGATCGCCGGCAGCATTGAGGTCGTAGCCGCCACGGCCGGTGGTGACCTCGGTAGCGAACCCGCCGCCGAGGACAATCATGCATTCGAGCGTGGCGGGATCGGCGACGGGGCGGGGGAAACGGTCTTCAAGGGTCTCGATCAGTACCGAGCCGGCCGAGGTGAACAGCGTGACGAACAGGATCGATACCGACAGCGCGGAGGAGACGATGCCCAGTCGATGGCGCCGGAGGAGTGCTGCAAGCAGCGCCACGAGGCCTAAAAAGAAGGCGAGCGACAGAGGCTGGCACAGGATCCAGACGAGTTTGGAAATCACGAACATGCAGGCACTCCGGCAGCGACGCGCCTTCCTAACAGATTTTACTGTGTGAAAAAGCCCTCTTAGGGCGCCCGTCCTGTAGCCAAAGCCTGGCGGGCGACGCGCTGCCGATAGCGGTGCTGCAGGGCAGGAGGGATGATGAGTGTCACAAAGGCGGCGATGAGCGCCATGACAGCCACGAACAGCAGGGCCTTTGCTGCAAATTGATGCACCAGCAACGCGCCGACGACGGCGCCGGCCAGCATTCCGATCCAGGGGACGATCTGTATCGTCCACGCGAAATCCCTGTCGCCGACCATCAGGCGGCCGATGCCGCGACCGAAACGCGACAGCGCACCGGTGACATAGGTCAGGCCGATCGGCAGCCCCTCGACATGTTCGACCGTCGCATTGATCATGCCCATCGCCAGCACCACGAGATAGAACTGCGTCACGACGTTGGACGGGGATGCGAAGGTGGAGGCGAGCGACAAGAGGACGCTGACCCACCCGAGAACGACGAAGGCCGGCCGGCTGGCGGCATGGGCGAGCACGACGCCGAGCGCGTTACCGCCGACGAAAATCAGGATTGCCGCCAGAAGCACGAGACCATGCCGGGTTTGGCCATTGCCTAGAGCGATGGCCGCCCTGGTTGTATTGCCGGTCATGAACGAGACGAAGTCGCCGCTCAGCACAAGGCCGACGGCATCCGTCATACCGGCGATGAAGGAAATCAGGCCGACGAGCGCAAGGCCCGTCGTCTTCCGGCGTATCTTGATCAAGCGGCGTCGATAGAGGGTCATGGCGTTTCTGCGGCTACGGGTGGTGCATGCTATTCCGGCCATGGTTGGGAGGCCAGAAGAAATTGCGGACGCGGCGCTGAGAACTGGGGATCGTCGGTCAGTCCTCGATGTGCACGTCTATGCGTTCGCCCGTTGTGCCATGGCCGTAGATATCGACCTTGATATGGACATCGCCGGCGACGATCCGTTCGGCCGCGTCGCCTTCGATCTCGCCATCGGCCAGCATCGCCTCCATGAGCTGGCGATTGGCGGGGCTGGCGAAAAAGGTATCGGTTTCGTCGTCGGCGTCCATCAGATGAAAGTGGTGATAATTTGCGCGATCCTGGCGAATAATCTGCCATGGCTCGGAGAGGCGGTCACCGTTCGAATTGATGATGTCGACGGCGCTGATAAAGGCCCGGTAGCTCTCGATGAGCTGGCCGCGGTCGGTCGAGATGGAAGACTGCGCGCCGACCGGCAGCGTCAGCACAGTCGAGAACAACAGCGTTGCGGCAAAGAGCTTCATGATTTCCCCCTCGAAAGACCATGCGTAATGCATATGCAACCGGAAAGCCATCGGCGGGACATGTCCTCCCGCTGGCGCAGGGCAAATGCGGCCAGATGCGGTGTTTGCCTTGAGGGTGGAACTATAAAGTGAGGCCGCCACCTTCGACCTTACGGTGTGCGGGCGACGGCCTCGGGCCCGACCAAAGGCCTATAGGGATACGCCCTTCGCGCTCAATTAGTTTCAGCGGTTTAACTGTTTTGCTGCTTCCGCGTCAGGATGCCGGCAGACGTCAATCCTGGCCGCGACCGCGAAAGGCTTTCGGTGTTTCGTTTGCCTCGTGGCAGCGGGCGAGTGTCTCGAGCCATTCTCCGAGAGCTGCGGGTACCTCGACGGCGCCGACCTCAAGCGCTTCGACCCAGGACAGATCGCATTGCAGGGCACTTGCCAGGTTGATGGGTGTCCAGCGGATATGCAGCAGACACTCGTTGAAGCGGGCAGGCGTCATCAGTCGGTCCTCCGTGAGGTTGTTGATAGCGATTCGGTCGTGGAAACCCCGGCCCGACCCGCAGAACTATCGATAACCGATCCGTGCGGCATGAGCATGGATTATTCATGTCGCAGTTTGCCCGAAATGCCGGAGACGACAGTCAAGCATGCACAGCCAGCAATGACATAAAAGCTTCGTATTATCTTTAATCTCTTGTTGGATTCGGTGGCTAGCCTGCGGAAAGGTGCAGTAAAAAAATAGCATCGGGGAAAGAATGGCAATTCTCGGACGTATTCGTAAAATAATGCGCTATGCGGTTGCCTGTTTTCTAGTTGGCCTCCTGTTTTTCGGCGGACATCTCGCCTTGCTGCAGGCAACGGGAAATTTCCACACGGTGATCCCCGGCCAGTTGTACCGCTCCGCGCAGCCCTCGGGTGCGCAACTCGAGAGCTATGTTCAACAGTACGGCATAAAGACGATCGTTAATCTTCGCGGTAGCAACGACCAACCATGGTACCGGGAGGAGACGGCCGTCGCCCGGCGTCTCGGTGTGCAGCATATCGATTTCGGCATGTCGGCGACGAAAATCCTGACAGTGGACAAGGCCGTTGCACTGATCGACATCATGAAGACAGCCCCAAGGCCGATCCTGGTGCATTGCATGTCCGGCGCCGACAGAACCGGCCTGTTTTCGCTGATCTACAGCTACGAGGTCGCGGGTGTTCCCGAGGATGTTGCGGAATGGCAGTTGTCCGTGCTGTTCGGACATATCGGCGTTCCATATCTGTCAGCCAGCTTCGCCATGGACCGCAGCTGGAAGGATCTCGAGCATCATCTTGACGTCAGGGAAGGCGGCTGAATTCACATGCTGCTGGACGTTTTGCCGTCTGGTTGTAACATTGGATTGCTAATAAGGTCGGCAGCAGCAATCTCCAGCGGTTTACTCTATGTTTTCTCACATTCTCCGGTTGGCGACCGGTCGTGGCGTGCCATCTGACTATGCCGACCGGACGGTCGATCGTGCCGCCGGGAATGACGTTGCTCTACCGGCGGATTGGACCGTAGCGCCCGCAGCGCCGTTCTCGATTCCGTCGTTATCGATCCATTCTGCCCTTCTCGTCATGGTCGCACTTACCTTGTGGCGGATCGTGACCCTTTCATTCGATACGACGGATCTATTCGTCGACGAGGCACAGTACTGGCTATGGTCGCAGAGCCTCGACTTCGGCTATTATTCGAAGCCGCCGATGATCGCATGGATCCTCAGAGCGATGTCGGAGATTTCCGGCTCGAGTAGCATCTTCTGGATCAGGATCTGCGGGCCGCTGCTGCATCTCGCAACCGGGCTGGCGCTGATGCAGGTCGCATTGCGGCTGTTCGACAGGGAGATCGCTGCCTGGGCCGGCGTCACCTACATCACACTGCCGGGTGTGGCGCTGTCGTCGGTGTTCTTCTCGACGGATGTGCCGCTGCTGTTTTTCCTCGCGGTCGCTCTTGCGGCCTACGTGGTGCTGACCGGCAGGCGTTCCGTGACGATTGCCGTTGCGCTTGGCCTTGCCGTTGCAGGCGCCTTCCTGTCGAAATACGCGATCCTGTTTCTGTTGCCGGGTGGCCTGATCGCAATTGCGTGCGTCCCAAGGGCGCGCATCGCGTGGCGCGACGCATGGATCGCTGTGGCTGTGGCCAGTGCCGGCTGCCTGCCAAACATTTGGTGGAACCTCGAAAACCGGATGGTCACCGTCAAGCATACCGAGAATATTGCCCACTGGGGACGGCTCAATCCGCACCTGTCCGGCGGGCTGGAATTTTTCGGTGCCCAGTTCGGCGTGGTTGGACCGATCGTGTTTGCGGCGATCCTCATCGCCAGCTACCGGGTGCTAATGCGGGGAGGCGAGTGGCGCGAGCAGATGCTGGTCTGGCTGTCCTTGCCGATCATAGCACTGATCTCCCTGCAGGCGACCCTTGCCAAGGCCTATGCCAACTGGGCGGCCACGGCCTATGTCGCCGGCACGCTGCTCGCCGTCTGGACCCTGCGGCGCGTCTGGCCGCAGGGCCTCAAATGGTCGTTGCTGCTGAACGGGACGGTATCCTGCCTGGTGGCAACGGCGCCGGTGTTTGCCATTCCCGTCAGCGAAAGCGGCGCTTCTATCGTGCTGGATCGCTATCTTGGCCGCAGCAAGGTTAGCAACGATGCTGCCGCACTCGCCCGGACGCTCGGACTGAGGGATATCGTCAGCGACGACAGGGATATTCTTGCCGACATGTTCTATACGTTGCGGGGGCGGGGCTATAGCATCTACGCCAGCGGCGATCCTGATGCGCCGCAGAGCTACTACGATCAGAAGTTTCCGGTGCCGAAGTCCCTGCACGGGTCCGTGCTCTTCGTGTCGACTCATCCGAACGTGTGTCCGACCGGACCTCAGGCGCCGGCGGCGACATGGCAACCGCATACGGGCAACTATCGCGGCAAGACGATCTATGCCTACAGGCTGGATGCGTCCTGTCTGGCCACCGGTGGCAGCCTGTAGGCCGACAAAAGGCGCGATATGCCCTCGGGTGGCCTTCGCATCGGCTATATCATCCAGTTTCCCCGTACTTCATTGGAAGTTAACACAAATTGGCGATTCTGCATCTTATGGCTGCATGATGCTCCCTTTTTCCAAAACTATTGATTTTTTGGTTCGATACCTGGGGGTTGTATGTCGTCGATCAAGACGAACCTGTCTGCGATGGCGGCTTTGCGGACGCTGGGGAGCGTTACGCAACAGCTGACCTCAACGGAGAAGCGTGTCTCCTCCGGTTTGAAAGTCGCTTCCGCATCCGACAATGCCACCTATTGGTCCGTTGCAACCACCATGCGTTCGGACAGGGGTGCGACGTCTGCCGTGGCCGATGCGCTCGGCGTGGCATCTGCCACCGTCGACACTGCCTATGCCGGGATGACGTCGGTGCTCGATACGCTTTCCGCATTCAAGGCAAAGCTGGTGACGGCCAAGGAAGGCAGCGTCGACAAGAGCAAAGTCCAGGATGAACTGGATCAGTTGAAGCAGCAGGTCGCAAGCGTTGCCACCAGCGCCAGCTTCAACGGCGTCAACATGCTGAGCTACAGCCAGGCGGCAAACCTTAAAACCACCAATTCGGTAACGACTTCGGTTCCGGCGGCCTTCGTCCGTTCCGCCGACGGCACGGTGTCCATCAGCGATAGCGACATCGACATGACGAAGACCATCCTCTTCAACACAGGTGGCGGCGGGTTACTGCAAAGCGACAGCGACGCGCTGGGCCTTGCCACCCTCGGCAGCTTTTCCGGCGGCAGCATCGGCGCGGTGGCCGGCCATCAGGACTTCAATTTCATCGGCGCGCAAACATTCGGCGCCAGCGATGCCGTTTCCTTCGACCTCACGCTGGATGCCAGCGACGCGTCTGCCGGCAACAGCTATGCAATCACCATCGATAGAAGCGTCGTCACGGCGGCTCTCGGCGCTGCGGCAAACGGCAAGATCGCGAACGGACAGGACATGGCAGCGGTGCTCAACAAGGCGTTCCAGCTGGCCGGCGCACCGGCCTCCTCGGGGGGCGGAACCTCGAGCTTTGAAATCGCCACGCGGCACGCAACGGGCCTTGCCGGCTCCAGCGTCTCCACCAGCAATCTGGTATCCAGTCTCAGTGGCGGGTCGGGCCTGGGCCTGGAGAGTGCGCCAACGGCGTCGGTGCAAAATGTCTATCCGCAGGTCGATTTCAGTTTCGGAAGTCGCTTTGCAGTTCCGGAAGGCCAGTCGTTCTCTTTCAGTTTCGCAATAGACGGCAGTTCGCAGCAGACCATCAGCGTCGACCGCGCCACCGTCGATGCAGCACTCGGCACGTCTGCCAACGGGATCGTTTCCACGGCGGACGACATGGCGGCCGTGCTTGGTGCTGCCGGCCAGCAGACGGGACTTCTGGCAACCGCGAGCGGCGGGTCGGTCACGCTGTCAGGCGACAAGGCCCGGTATCCGACGGCCGGTGTCGGCATGACCGTCTCTGCGCCACAGAAGCACACCGC
This sequence comes from Rhizobium sp. B230/85, assembly GCF_019355735.1. Lineage (NCBI taxonomy): Bacteria > Pseudomonadati > Pseudomonadota > Alphaproteobacteria > Hyphomicrobiales > Rhizobiaceae > Rhizobium > Rhizobium sp. B230/85. The sequence goes on along the minus strand of NZ_CP072156.1, from coordinate 3,669,334 downwards.
CGGTGCAATCGACTTCAATTTCACCGATATCGACATCACCACCGCCGGGGCCGATGTCGACTATTATATCAGCGGCCTCGATGCGATGCAGAACAGGGTGACGGCCGCCGCAGCACTGCTCGGCTCGCTGCAATCGTCGATCGGCGTCCAGTCCGACTTTGCCAAAACGTTGATGGATAGCATCGATCGGGGCGTTGGCCGGCTTGTCGATGCGGATATGGAAACCGAGTCGTCCAAACTGGCGGCGCAGCAAACCCAGCAGCAGCTGGCCGTGCAGTCGCTATCCATCGCCAACCAGGCGCCGCAGAGACTGCTGTCGCTTTTCCGCGGCTGATGCACATACAGCCGATGCGGCAGAACAGCCCATTCCGCGAATATGTAAGATCAAGCAAACGTGAAGCCATATGCCGGCTATCGGGCGCCAACCAGCGCGCGAAATGTACATTCGTCAGCTTCGGCTCATTTTAGCATGGCATTCGAATGTCTCGCCTCTGCCCCACACAGGCGAAAAAAGCGCAAGAGCCGTATCTCTTCGCTCGAGGCTGACGACACCCCCCGGATTCGTCAGCCTCTTCTTTGTTCTGCTCCGAGTGAGCTCATGCCGGCCAAGTCAAGCATCATTTCTGGATCGCCTAGCGCGGGACAAGGTCCTCAAGATGCGGCAGCAGGACGACGCTTTCTTTCTCATTCGGATCGGTTCGGGCTATGACAACCGTCGCTGCCGTATCGCTCAGATTGGCGGGCAGATGCGGGACGCCTGCGGGGATGTAAAACATCTCGCCCTGTCGCACCACAACATGCTGTTCCAACTGTTCGCCAAACCAGCACTGCGTCTCGCCGGAAAGTGCGTAGATCGCCGTCTCGTGCTCGGCGTGCAGATGTGCCTTGGCCCGTCCGCCCGCCGGAATAGTCAGCAGATGCATGCAGATCCGGGTCGAGCCGACCGTCTCGGCGGCAATCCCTTCAAAATACTCCAATCCCTGCTTGCCGGCATAGGTGGTTTCCGGTCGGACAACGCGGCATGTGGGCTTAGACAAAGCATTCATTTGACGTCGCTCCCTAGTCTTTAAGTTCTGGGTGCCGATGGGCCTCTGATCTTTTCAATCCGACCGGCGAGCTACACTTCAGCCGGAGCCGGACATCGTAAATACCGTGCGGCAAGTGCTTTCGTCCAGCGGATATGCCTCGTCGAATTCAGAGAAGGGAACGGGTTTGAACGCGATCTGGAACCTGCCTCCTGCCGCTGCTTTCAAGACTTCGCCGAGGACGTGCAGGAAGCGCTTGGGGGGCACGCTGCCGATCCCGCTGCCCATCAGGTCGATTGCGGACGACCGCAGGATCGATGCGGAAAGATCGATATCCGAACCCGCGATTGAACCGACCTGGACAAACCGCATTGGCGCCGGGCTGGTTTCCGCCTTTGTGGACAGAATCGCTTCCGCGCTCTTCCCCCAGAGGTAGTCGATAACGACGTCCACGCCGGAGCGAAGCTCCTGTCTCAGGCTCTCCTTGAATGCTTCCTGATCACCGCTGAGTGGAATGATGACATCGGCACCGAGCGCTTCTAGTTCGCGCAGGCTGTCCTTGTTTCCACGGCCTGTGGCGATGACCTTCCGGGCGCCGAGATGCTTGGCGATCTGGATGGCCAGCCGCCCGGATGTCCCGGTTGCGCCGTTGACCAACACAGTTTCGCCGGGCTGCAATCTTGCGCGTTCGCTATAGGCTGCCCATGACGACATACCCGGATTGGCGATTGCTGCAGCGGTCAAGTCATCGAGATCATCGGCAAGCGGGATGCATTGATTGGCGGCAATGACGGCCACATCAGCCAGCGCGCCGACAGGGGGACGCGGCAGCACGAAGTAGACGCGTTGCCCGTCATCCAAAGTCCCCACACCGTCAATGCCCACGCCGAAGGGAAACTGGCCGACAGCACTGTAGTGATGCCCGGATGCCCGGCTCTTGGTAACCTGGCTGACGGCCGAGGCAGTGACTTTGACGCGGACTTCGCCTGCGGAGGCAACGGGTTCCGGAATGTCTGTCAGGATGGGCGGTTGCCCGGAAGCTGTAACGATCGCGGCTTTCATAGATTTTGTCCTTTGATTGTGCCGGGGCTATCTCGGCCGGATAAGCACTGAGGGCCGCGGCCCAACGCCGAGTGCGGCGCCCGGGGGGCTTCCCGATTTCGGCGTCGCTGAAGACGCCGGGTCATTTTCCCACGAGATAGCGCGCATTGGTGAACCCTGTTTAGCGCAGGCGGCAAAACGATTTGTCATCGGCACTCAATTGCGTGTATTATGCATGTATCAGAGGGATTGCTACGATGTCAAATAAAAACGTGCATAATACACTTAATGGAAAAGTTCTCCGCGAACTCCACGGCGCGCTGCTCGATATTGTCAGCGTGATGAACCGTCCTCAGCGGGACGAGGCCATGGTCAAAAAGGCAGGAATCTCGCTTGATCGCGCTCTTTTCCCACTGCTCGTCATGATCGAGAGGCTGGGACCCATAGGTGTCATCGAATTGGCCGACCGGGTAGGACGGGACTACACCACCGTCAGTCGCCAGGTTGCCAAGCTTGAGAGCCTCGGGCTGGCCGACCGCAAGGAGAACCCTTCCGACCGCCGATCGAGACAAGCCACGATCACCGCTGCCGGCAAGGCAATGACCGACCAAGTCGACCTGGCCCGGGAGAAAATTGGCCGGGCAATCTTCAGCACATGGGCAGAAGAGGACGTCGCCAATCTCGTACGCCTGATGCGACAACTGGCAGATGCGATGAATGCCGAATTCGAGGATTGATCAGGCGAGATCCGGTCCGCCTGCGATGATCGCGGTTGGCGGAATGATGAAATTGCGATGTTGTGAATGATTTGTTCTTGGGAAAATTTGGTGGAGCTAAGCGGGATCGAACCGCTGACCTCTTGCATGCCATGCAAGCGCTCTCCCAGCTGAGCTATAGCCCCATCGAAATGGTCCGGTCTGGCCGGCCTGGGTCCCCGTGGAGCGCTTCGCTCGTTGGGGTGGCGGCTTATTACGTCTGGTAAATTCAGATAGCAAGCCGAAAAATCAGGGCCCGCGCACTTTTCTTTGCGCGGGCCGGAGCGGGTCGATCAGACCTCGTCGTCATCGCCCGTAACGCCGATGATGTCGCTCATATCGTCGTCATCGTCGTCTTCGTCGGGCGCCAGGAATGTGTCGTCGTCATCGTCGTCGCCGTCGATCTCGACGTCGTCGTCACCGATATCCGGGATGTCGTCGCCAGCGGCGGCTTCGTCGGCTTCTTCCAGCGAAACCAGTTCGACTTCGGGGTTTTCAACGTCGACTTCCGCGACCTCTTCCTCTTCCGGAACTTCCTTCACGGCAGCTGCGGTTTCCTCGAAGAAAGACAGGGGCCAGGACTTGCCGCTGTAGGGAGAAACCACTGGGTCCCGGTTCAGGTCGTAGAATTTCTTGCCGGAGTCCGGGTCGGTCCGCTTCGTTCCAAGTTCCGCTTTCGCCACTGTCATAGCCTCGTGAATGGCCGAAGAGATATTCGGCAGTGCCGTGCAAGCCGGCGTTTCATAGGGAAATTATTAGCCGGTCCCCATAGTCGTTATGGCCGTTTCTGTCAAAGCCTAACTTCGCCAAAGGCCTTTCCGGGCTCATCGGAATGCCCGCAAAGGCTTGAAATTTGCTCTTATCGAGCGGTCGCGCTCCTTCATAAAACCTTGGTTGATGACTGGTCGGCAACGGCCAAACCGTGATAAATCGCGCCACGTTTGCCGCGTCGTCCCGCACGGCCGGATGCACACTTCGCCAAGGGTTTCCATGTACCAGCCGCCGCATTTCCGGGAAGACCGCATCGATATCCAGCACGGGCTGATCCGCGCCCATCCGCTCGGGTTGCTGATCTCCTCGGGCGCCGATGGTCCGGTTGCCAATCCCATACCTTTTCATCTCGATCCGTCCTTTGGTAGCAAGGGCCGGCTGCAGGCGCATGTGGCGCGCGCCAACGGCCAGTGGCGGGAGATCCGTGACGGCGCACCGGTGCTGGTCGTCTTCCAGGGGCCGCATGCCTACATCACCCCGTCCTGGTACCGCACCAAGCAGGAAACCGGCAAGGTCGTGCCGACCTGGAATTACGCCATCGTTCAGGTGCGCGGTCCGGCACGGGTCATAGAAGATGGCGCCTGGATCCGCGCCCAGGTCGAGGCATTGACCCGCGACCAGGAAGGACCGCGCGCAGAGCCCTGGGCGGTCGGGGACGCACCCGACACTTATATTGCGTCCCAGATCAAGGGCATCGTCGGCATTGAAATCGACATTGCCGAGATCGACGGCAAGTGGAAAGTCAGCCAGAACCGTTCTGAAGCCGACCGCAATGGCGTCGCGGAAGGGTTGATGGCCGAGCCGGACGTTGCGAACGACGCGGCGGCCATGGCCGCCATGGTAAGCGAACGCGGCACGCCGTGAGCAATCTTAGACAGCAGGAGCAAGGCATGATCATCGCCATCGACGGGCCGGCCGCTGCCGGCAAGGGAACGCTGTCGCGCCGGATTGCCGAGACCTATGGCTTCCACCATCTCGACACAGGCCTGACCTACCGCGCGACGGCGAAGGCGTTGCTCGATGCCGGCCAGCCTCTGGACGACGAGGCGGTGGCCGCGGCCGTGGCGGCAGGGCTCGACCTCAACGCGCTCGACCGGTCGGTCCTGTCGCGCCACGAGATCGGCGAGGCGGCCTCAAAGGTTGCCGTCATGCCGACGGTGCGCCGGGCGCTGGTGGAGGCGCAGCGGCAGTTTTCGCGGATGTTGCCGGGCACCGTGATTGACGGCCGCGATATCGGTACCGTCGTCTGCCCGGAAGCACCGGTGAAATTCTACGTGACGGCATCGGCCGACATCCGCGCCCGTCGGCGGTTTGACGAGATCGTCGCGAATGGCGTCACAGCGGATTACGAGGCGATTTTCGAGGACGTGAAGCGGCGCGACGAGCGCGACATGGGAAGGGCCGACAGCCCTTTGCGTCCCGCTGCAGACGCGCACTTGCTTGATACGTCGGAAATGAGTATAGAGGCGGCGTTTCAGGCGGCTAAAACCATCATCGATGCTGCCCTGAACCGACATGCCTGAATTAAAGTCGGCGTCACGTGGTTGCCACGGGGCGCTTTTGCATCAAGCAAAGCCTGGGTTTCCGTCCCCGCGCCGGATTGTCCTCTTCGAGAGGGCGGACTGGATCCAGGTTCATCAGAACAACCCACCGGCGCCCAGTGTCCGAGACCATCCGGGACACGCCAGGAGATTTTATGTCTGTAGCTGCCACCTCGCATGAGGATTTTGCCTCCCTGCTCGAAGAGTCTTTTGCCAAGAACGATCTGGCTGAAGGCTACGTTACCAAGGGTATCGTCACCGCCATCGAAAAAGATGTTGCGGTTGTCGACGTCGGCCTTAAGGTCGAAGGGCGCATCGCGCTCAAGGAATTCGGCGCCCGCTCCAAGGGTAGCGAACTGAAAGTCGGCGACGAAGTCGAAGTTTACGTCGAACGCATCGAAAATGCGCTGGGCGAAGCCGTTCTGTCGCGCGAAAAGGCTCGCCGCGAAGAGAGCTGGGTCAAGCTCGAAGCCAAGTTCGAAGCCGGAGAGCGCGTCGAAGGCGTGATCTTCAACCAGGTTAAGGGCGGCTTCACCGTCGATCTCGACGGTGCCATCGCCTTCCTGCCACGTTCGCAGGTAGACATACGCCCGATCCGCGACGTCACGCCGCTGATGCACAACCCGCAGCCCTTCGAAATCCTCAAGATGGACAAGCGTCGCGGCAACATCGTTGTCTCGCGTCGTACCGTTCTCGAAGAATCCCGCGCTGAACAGCGTTCGGAAATCGTTCAGAACCTCGAAGAAGGCCAGGTTGTCGACGGCGTCGTCAAGAACATCACTGATTACGGTGCGTTCGTCGACCTCGGCGGTATCGATGGTTTGCTGCACGTGACCGACATGGCATGGCGCCGCGTCAACCATCCGTCGGAAATCCTGTCCATTGGCCAGCAGGTCAAGGTTCAGATCATCCGCATCAACCAGGAAACCCACCGTATCTCGCTCGGCATGAAGCAGCTCGAGTCGGATCCTTGGGATGGCATCCAGGCCAAGTATCCTGAAGGCAAGAAGATCTCCGGCACCGTCACGAACATCACCGACTACGGTGCATTCGTCGAACTGGAACCCGGCATCGAAGGCCTGATCCACATCTCGGAAATGTCCTGGACGAAGAAGAACGTACACCCCGGCAAGATCCTGTCGACGACGCAGGAAGTCGAAGTGGTCGTTCTCGAAGTCGACCCGACCAAGCGTCGTATCTCGCTTGGCCTCAAGCAGACTCTCGAAAACCCATGGCAGGCCTTTGCCCATAACCACCCGGCCGGCACTGAAGTCGAAGGCGAAGTCAAGAACAAGACCGAATTCGGCCTGTTCATCGGCCTCGACGGCGACGTTGACGGCATGGTGCACCTCTCCGACCTCGACTGGAACCGTCCAGGCGAACAGGTCATCGAGGAGTACAACAAGGGTGACATGGTCAAGGCCGTGGTTCTCGACGTCGACATCGAGAAGGAGCGTATCTCGCTCGGCATCAAGCAGCTCGGCAAGGACGCCGTCGGCGACGCAGCTACATCGGGCGAACTCCGCAAGAATGCGGTTGTCTCGTGCGAAGTGACCGCAGTCAACGAAGGCGGCATTGAAGTGAAGCTCGTCGAGCACGAAGACGTTTCTTCGTTCATCCGTCGCGCCGACCTGTCGCGCGATCGTGACGAGCAGCGTCCTGAGCGTTTCTCGGTCGGTCAGATCGTCGATGCCCGCGTCACCAACTTCTCCAAGAAGGACCGCAAGATCATGCTGTCCATCAAGGCGCTCGAAATCGCTGAAGAGAAGGAAGCCGTCGCACAGTTCGGTTCGTCCGACTCCGGCGCTTCGCTTGGCGACATCCTCGGCGCGGCTCTGAAGAACCGCGGCGAATAATCTTCGCAAGTCTTGCTGAATTAAGAAACCCGCCGGAGCGATCCGGCGGGTTTTTTTGTGCCCGCATATAGGCTGGATTTGTCGGAACCCGTCGTGGAACGCTCAGGCGCCGATGCGCTGGTAGAGATCGTAACCGGCGCTCGGCACCGGCTCCGTGGATGTCGGGCGGGGCAGGGCTGTCAGCGACGAGCGGCTGACCGAAGGCAAATCAGCGGAAGCTTCGGAATCTGGCCCAGCTTCCAGCATGTCGAGCGCCTCTTCGGCGGGCGTTTCCGGCTCTTCCTCGGGTTCGGCGTCCTCTTGCGGCTGGTGGCCGGGATATTCGTGCTCGTCGTCATCGACGGCGTCGACGCGGTCGATGCGGAGGGCTTCCTTATTCTTGACGACATCGTCGCCCGGCGCATAGGGCACGGTGACGAAGGCGACGGCAAGACCCGGCGGGGTGGCAGCGGGGGCGTGCTGCAGGGCCACCAGCGGTGCGGCTTCGGGCTGATCGGACTGGGCATTGGCAACGACCACCGAAGGTGCCTGTTCCTCTGCCAAGGTTTGTTGCGTCAGCGAGACGGGTATGGCGTTGGCAAGAGGAGGTGTCCGCTCCGGTGCGGTTGCTGCGCCCGGTACCGGCAAGTTCTGCAGTTCCGTGCCGTCTATCATGTCTGAAATCAGCGCCTGGGCAATGGCCTTGTCGGCGAGCGGCGCAGCTTCAGCCATGGTCTGCAGCAAATCGGTGCCGGTTGCCTGGACCAACCGGTCAAAGACGGCCTTTAGCCCTTCCTTGATGTCGCTACGGATCTGCTGGTTGGCGCGCGGTATGCTTTCGTCCGGCGTCAAAGTCGGGACGGCCGTCTTTGTGGGGTCTGCTGAAGGTGCCGGTGCGGCAACGGTCTGTGCTTGTGGCGCCTGTGGTGCTTGGGCGGCTGCAGTGTTTGCCGGCGCCGTCGAGGGCTGGGCGGTCGCGGCAGGCACCGAAGGATTTCGCAGTTGTTGGTCTGTCGGGTCCTTCAGGGCAATGGTGGCAGTTTCCGGCGGATGCGGATCGACAGTAGTTTCCGGTGGTTGGAGTTGCACGATGTCTGCAGGAGCGGTGGCGGCAGACGTCGCGGCGGCAGGTTGGCCCGACTGCGGAGGAACGGTGGTCGGGAGTGCGGCGGTCTGCGTGGCTCCGTTGCGCAAAGGCAAAGGTAGCGCTGCGGCTGCCGTTTCGGCCTGGCTGTTGTTCTGCCCGTAGGAGGCAACGACCGACTTGGTTGCCAGATCTTTTTCCTTGTAGCGGACGACTTCGAGATAGGCGATGAGTTGCGCTGCCTCGGCGCCGGCCGGATCGTGAAGGGCGGCAGCCACCAGCGCCAAGGGTGCCGTCTGCCCCTTCGCGGCCAGCTGCTGCTGCAGTGCCGCCATCTGCTTCGGCGGCAGTTCCGTCATGGTATCGGCCAGCCTCAGCGCATAGGTAGCCTTGCTCTCGCCGGGTGCCTGCGGCAATGCGAGGGACTGGCTGACAGCGTCGATGACGGCAAACAGGCTGTCGAGCATTCGGGCACGTGCATTGAGCAGGAGGATGTTCAGCTTGCCTTCCACCCCGGCGCTGGCAGCCAGTGACAAGGCAACCGCTGCATCCGGCTCGGCCGAGAGCCCGGACAGCATCTCCGTTACGACTGCGACCTCGCGCTGCGGTGCGACGGGACTTGCGCTGGAAACTGCGGCAACGGGAGGCAACATCGGCATGCTCCATATCGGACAGCTGAAAATGGACACAATAACGGAAACAAAACAGGGCTGCTTATGCAGACATGGCATCCCAGAGCCAGATAACGGCTGCGCGGCGCATCATGGCGCCTGTCGAATGCGAGTAGTTACCGATAAAATATCGCCAAGAGCGTTAACAAGCCGTTAAGGAAGCTAAATCCATCGGCCGATAATTCCGCATTGCACACAAAAAGGCTTCGTAGCTCAGCTATGCGCGAAAATATCGGTGTCTTGCCAGCCGAGCAAATCAAGCTTGGCCCGGGTCGGCAGGAATTCGAAACAGGCTTGCGCATGCTCCATTCGTCCGTCGCGAACCAGGCGATATGTCAGCTTGTCGCGAAGCGCATGAAGGTGGAGCACGTCTGAGGCCGCATATTCGAGCTGGGCCTGCGAAAGCTTGTCTGCGGCCCAGTCGGTCTGCTGCTGTGCCTTGGACACGTCGACCTCCAGCATTTCCTTGAGATTGTCCTTCAGGCCGTGGCGATCGGTGTAGGTGCGGCAGAGGCGCGAGGCTATCTTGGTGCAGAACACAGAGACGGTGGTGACGCCGAACGTATGGAACAGCACGGCAATATCGAATCGGCCGTAGTGAAAGATCTTCTGGCGGGCCGGATCTGCGAGCATGGCAACGAGGTTGGGGGCATCCGTTTGTCCGGCGGCGATCCGGATGACGTCGGCGCTGCCGTCGCCAGGCGAAAGCTGCACAACGCAGAGGCGATCACGGCGCGGTATCAGGCCCAGTGTTTCGGTATCGATTGCGATCGCGTCGGAATATCGCGCTGCGGCCACGTCGGAAATGTCGCCTTCGTGATAGCGGATGGTCGTTGCCATGATGTCTCCGGTCTGGTCGTCCACTTGCGAGCTTTGAGACCGCTATAGCGCAGAGACACTGCCGGGGATACCTCTCGAGGGCACTGGACGAAGAGGTTGGTCGTGGGGCTTAGCCCTCAGACACAGAAAATGCCGGCAAATCGCCATGCCGGCATTTTCAATTGCAGAGGTCGATCAGTAGCTGCCGCGGGAGAGGCATACAGCCGGGATCGTCTTGGCGATGATTGTCACGTCGCTCAGGAGAGACCAGTTCTTTACATAGTGCGTGTCGAGGCCAACGCGTTCAGCGTAGGACACATCGTTGCGTCCGCTGACCTGCCAGAGACCTGTCAGACCCGGACGTGCCTTCAGATAGTAGACTGCGGAGCTCTCATAGAGCATCAATTCGTCTTCCACGACGGGACGTGGACCAACAATGCTCATTTCACCACGGATGATGTTCAGCAGCTGCGGCAATTCGTCGAGGCTGAGCTTGCGGAGCACTGCGCCGACAGGCGTAACCCTAGGATCGTCCTGGAGCTTGCGGGTTGCCAGCCACTCTTCGCGCGCCTTTGGATTGGCGTCGAGATGTTTGCGCAGCACCTGATCGCCATCGACGACCATCGTGCGGAACTTCAGGCACTTAAATGTGCGACCGTTGTGGCCGATACGAGAATGCCCGTAAAGCGCAGGGCCCTTGTTCGTAAACTTGACCAATGCAACCAGCATCAGGAAAACCGGGCTGAGAAACAGCAGGGCCATCGACGCCAGTGCGAGGTCGAATCCCCGCTTCAGAATACCGCCTGTCGGTGGATGAGTGCCGGAACTTGCGGCGTTGAAAAAAGCCGGATCGGCCGATCTCGTCGCATACTTCATAGATTGCTCCACTTTTGTTGGCGATTGGTCGGATGCGTCAGGGGAGGGTAGATAGGGCTCCATGTTCAAGAGTATATCGCAGGACATGGTTTTTTTAAGCCAAATTTTTGTAACACGTGTGGCGACGTGAAAAATCGCGGCGTTTGTCGATACTATAGAAATTTTCAAGCCCAAATTTTCGGTTTTTATGCTTAGAAAAGTTGCTTAATTTTTTGCTAAAATCGATTTTATAATGACATTATACAAAAATTGTCCCAAAAATCGCGTAGAAGGTGGAAATATATACGTTGTCTCCATCCGCATAATCGCAGGATATATTGTCTGCCGCCTTTCAATCGTTTCAAATTCTAATCGTTTTTGCTGCAATGCACCGATTTTGTTGCGACGCACTCTTGCGCCATCGGCATCGTCACTTTGTAATAATATTTGATTGAAGCTAACTTTTGCAGACAGTTGTGGCCGCATTCAACGCGTTCCGACTGCAGGATTTGGGGTTTAAAAAGTGGCAGGAAAATGACGAATATTAAATCGAGCGACTTCATCCGCCGTTAATATTGATGCAACTTAACGTCGTGTCGATCGGCGTAGAATTGCCTGGACTACACCAAAAATTCATGATCACAGGGCATCATAAAACCGCGACTGAAGAACAGCATGTGATTGAATTATACCGCTTTCTAAAATATATTCATTTTCCGGGAGCGGGAAGAACTGCAGCGATGTATTCGGTCGGCTTATCAACGAAATCTACTTCAAGGTGACATTCATGAGTGCGCCACGCGTGTTCGCGGGCATGTTCGTTACGATCATCGTCTTTGCAATCGTGACATATTGCATGACCGGATCTCTCGTCATAACCGTACTGGAATCAATTGCTGCGGCAATCTTGCTGCAGCTCGGCTATTTTCTGTGCATTGGCTATCTTGTGTGGAAGCAGGCGAAGCGCGCGGCGGCCAGCGGCGCCACCGATCTCATCAACAGCGCCGAAAGCCTTCGCGACGACAAGATCTCCCATTTGCCGTCCACGCCTTTCAACCAGCCTGGTCCGTTGGGCCATTAACAACGCTCAGGTCGACATGACGTTGACCGTGCCCTCGTAAAATCGTGCCACCGACAAACTTCCCGAGTGAAATGCGCCGGTATCGAGATTGAGGCGACGACCACGCGCTTCCGGCGATTTCACCTGCGTGTGGCCATGCACCACGAGCTTTGGAAGCGGCGTTCGGCTTTTCAGGAACCGGCCTCTGATGAAGACGAGATCCTGGTCGGTCTGGTCGGCTATGGACAAGTGCGGATCTATGCCGGCGTGAACGAAAAGCACGCTCGGGGTGTCCAGCATGATCGGCAGGTCTCTCAGAAATGCGATGTGATCCGCAGGCAGCGAGGCGCGGATAAAGTCGTCGAGCTTCTTGGGCGAAGGATATTGCCGCGCCAGGTGATTGCTATCCAGGCCGTAAGATAGAAGCGTGGCCTCGGCGCCCATGGCCAGCCACTGCGTCAAGGTGATCTCGCCGTCGACATAGGCCAGCATCGCCGTTTCATGGTTACCGGTCAGGCAGATGCGGTCGAAACCCTCCGGCGCCGGTGCCATGAGATGGCTGACGACCCTGGCCGAATCCGGGCCACGATCAATATAGTCGCCGAGCGTGATCATCAGCTTGCGCCCGGGAAATTGCGCTGCGTCGGCGGTGATCAATGCCTCGATGGCGGTCAACAGATCGTAGCGACCGTGGATATCGCCGATCGCGTAAGTCGGTACTCCTGCTATATCGCGAAACTCACGTCGACGCTGACTTTCCTGCATTCCATTGCCTGCCATAAAATGCCTTCACGGTCCTTGGGTTATTCGCCATCGCGGCGCCGGTTCGCTGACATGCTACTCGCTTGGCCCTCAAATGACCGCCACTTTCTTTGCAGCCTTGGGTATATCACCTGCAATCCTCCATCTGCGCCCTTGGTGCAAGGGCTTGCGGCAAAGCGTCACCATGGGGAGCGCAACGATATCATTCGATTGACAGGGGCTTTTGACGCTCCTACCGGCTTTTCGTGCAGTTTTGGTTTTTCAGACCGACTAGCTGCACCTTCACGTTCCGTGAGCGTTGTTTCATCTGTCGCAAGGAGTCATCATGACAAATCGTAGCGTCGCTTCAGCCCTCCTCTTTCTCTGCACGCTCGGCGTCGCTGGCCAGGCGTCGGCGCATGCCCATCTCAAGACCTCGCTGCCGGCGGATAAGAGTACCGTTGCATCGGCGCCTTCGGCGGTGACGATGACGTTCACCGAAAGCCTAAATCTCAAATTTTCGGGCATCAAGCTGATCGGGCCGGAAAAGGCTGCGGTGAAAACGGGAGATGCGAGCCTCAGCGATGAGGACAAGGGTCTGACCGTGCCTGTCGCCGGTCCGCTCACGGCTGGACCCTACACCGTCGAATGGCATGTGCTGTCGAGCGATGGGCACAAGACCAGCGGTTCCTTCAGTTTCACCGTCAAGCCTTGATCGAACCATCGACAGCGATCCAAATCTGCCGCTTTCTGCATGATAGCGCCCTGTTGCTGTTGTGGGGTACGGCTGCTTTCGTCGCGTTTCTCATGCCACCCTCGCTGGCCGCCCAGATGCTGATACGTCTCGGCATCTTTCCGCTCGCTGCAGCCGGGGTGGCGGTTCTGACGACAGTGGCAGCATTACCGTTGCAGGCGGCAGCTCTGGGCAATGGGTGGCCCGATGCCGTGGACGGGGCAACGGTGTATGCCGTCCTCGTCGCAAGTCCGTTCGCTCTTTTCTTTCAGGCGCAGGCGGTGGCAGGGTTGCTTCTAATGCTGGCCTTCATCCGCCGCGCTGACAGGCGAATGGGGACCGTGGCCCTTGCGTCAGCGGTTGGCCTCGCGGGGCTGGCGCTGACCGGGCATGCCTCCATGGAAGATGGCCTGCTCCGGATTGCCCATCGGCTCAACGACATCGTCCACCTTCTCGCCGGCGGTGCCTGGTTGGGGGCGTTGATCCCGTTTGTGGTCGTGCTGAGGATGCTTGCGGTGCCCGAATATCATACCGCGGCGCAAGTTGCGCTGCGGCGTTTTTCGAACGTCGGACACGGCGCCGTCTTTCTGGTGTTGGCGACGGGGATCGTCAATTCCATCATGACGCTCGGCCGCTGGCCAACTGACTGGTCATCGCCATACCTGCTGATGCTGACGATGAAGATCGCTGCTGTCGGCATGATGACATGTCTTGCTATCGTCAACCGCTATGTGTTCGTTCCGGCGATCGCTGAAAACCCGGACGCCGCGTTGCTGTCAATCCGGCGGGCTAGCTTGGTCGAGATCCTGCTGGGTGTTGCCGCTATCGGGCTGGTGGCCGTGTTCGGCACGCTCGATCCGACTTGACTGTCCGGGCTTCAACGCTCGCATCTTTGCGAGAGATAATGGTTGTCGTCGTCGCAGCGGGTGAAGCCACTCGCCGGAGAGGCGCCGGAGGCCGAAATCGAGCCGGTAATGCGGGGCTCAGGCGCGGGGTCACGGTGTACTAAGCCCATTCCCGCCAGCATCACGACGGCTGCGACGACCACAATAATCTCGCCGAACGACAGCTTGTGGGCGGCAACGTGTTCGCGATAATCCTTTTCGCCATTGCCTGCAGGTTCGTCCCGGTGGGGCTGCTCGAAAAAATCGCAACATGCCATATCAATATCTCCCAGCGCTTAAGGTCGCTTTGATGCAAGGCCGACCGCAAACCAGCGGGTGAGGCTGGGCATGGCACTTGCAGGCGTAATGTGTGATCGGGGCGTGGGTTATTGAAGGGCGGAAAACGAAACGGACTGTTCAGAAAATCTGATCAATATGGATAGGTACGACGAAATAGGGCTTTTTTCGTAACAATCGTGCCTATTGCAATATCCATTGCGGAAAATAAAAAGGCCACGCAGCCTTGAAGTGGCTGCGTGGCCTGTTTTCAAACTATCGCGAAGCCTTATGGCAGCTTGACCGATGGCTCGCGGCCCCAGACGCGGAGCTTGCCGATTTCCTCGAAGAAGCCAGTCAGATCCCTGGTTCCGGAGAGACTGATCGTGCCTTCGTCGAGCGCATCGGCGATGCCGGCCTTCTGCATCAACGGAAGAGCTGCATCGACATAGCCGATGTATTTGCAGTGAGAGAAGGCATCGGCCACGAAGTCGCGTGCCGTTGCTTCCCGTACCAGCTCTTCCGTGCCTTCCGGTGAGGTCAACAGCATGACAGCATCGTAGAGAACGGACGGTCCGCCATCGATCATCTGATGCGCGGCCAGCCACTTGCCATCAGATGCGGTGACACCGCCGACCCTTGGGGCGATCACCTCGAAGTCCGCCTTGGCATCGACCACGGCCGCAACGACTGCCTTGACCATGGCAGCATCGACGCCGTCGGTCACAAGAATCCCCAGCTTGCGACCCTCGAAGCGCATCGGGCCTTTTCTGGCAATGCTGAGCGAGGGCGACTCTTCGAGGTCCTGGCGTGTCGCGACAGCAGCGTCGGCCGGCTTCGGCATTGTCTGCAGACCGAGCTTGCGGGCAACCGTCGAGGCCAGTGTCTCGTCGATATTGAAGAGGTGCGAGACGACCCGCTCGCGGATGACCGGCGTCATGACCTTGCTGAGTTCGAAGGTGATGGCCGCCACAATGTGGCGCTGCTCGGGCGGCGTCTGGCTGATATAGAACTGCCGGGCCTGGCTGTAATGGTCGGCAAAGCTTTCCGGACGCAGCCGAACCTTCTGGCCCTGCTCCTCCGAAGGGAAGTGACGATAGCCCGCTGTCGGCGATTCGCGCGGACCTTCACCCCAGGAATTCGGCTGGTAGTTGGCACGACCCTTCGGGTTGTGCATCGCCATGTGGCCGTCCTGCTGGAAATTGTTGAACGGACATTTCGGCGCATTGATCGGGATATGGGCGAAGTTCGGGCCACCCAGGCGCTTCAGCTGCGTATCGAGATAAGAGAAGTTGCGGCCCTGCAGCAGCGGATCGTTGCTGAAATCGATACCGGGCGGGACGTTCTGCGTCATGAAGGCGACCTGTTCGGTCTCGGCAAAGAAGTTGTCGGGCATCCGGTCCAGCACAAGGCGGCCGACGGCTACCGGCTTCAGGATCTCTTCCGGGATGAGCTTCGTCGCATCGAGCACATCGAAGTCGAATTTATCGGCAAAGTCCTGATCGAAGAGCTGGACCTGCAGTTCCCACTCAGGGAAATTGCCGGACTGGATGGCTTGGTAGAGATCACGGCGATGGAAATCCGGATCGGCGCCGTTGATCTTGACCGCTTCGTTCCAGGCGACCGATTGCAGGCCGAGTTTCGGCTTCCAATGGAACTTGACGAAGGTCGATTTGTTTTCGGCGTTGACGAAGCGAAAGGTGTGTACGCCGAACCCTTCCATGAACCGGAAGGAGCGGGGAAGGCCACGGTCGGACATCACCCACATGATCATGTGCATGCTTTCAGGAGTCAGGCTGATGAAGTCCCAGAAATTGTCGTGGGCCGACTGCGCCTGTGGGAAGCCCTTGTCAGGCTCGGGCTTGACGGCGTGGATGACGTCGGGAAACTTGATGGCGTCTTGGATGAAGAACACCGGGATGTTGTTGCCAACCAGATCCCAGTTGCCCTCCTTGGTATAGATCTTGACGGCAAAGCCGCGCACGTCGCGGGCAAGGTCAAACGAGCCCTTGCTGCCGGCAACCGTCGAAAAACGCACGAAAGCCGGTGTCTTTTCGCCAGGCCGCTGGAACAGGTCGGCTTGCGTGTAGTCGGCCAGCGACTCATAGGTTTCGAAATAGCCGTGGGCACCATAGCCGCGCGCGTGGACGACGCGTTCAGGGATGCGCTCGTGGTCGAAATGGAAGATTTTTTCGCGGAAATGAAAGTCGTCGATCAGTGCCGGGCCGCGCGCTCCGACCTTGAGAGTGTTCTGGTCATCCGAGACGGGGCCGCCCTGGGACGTTGTCAGAACAGGCGTATCGCCTTCGGCATACTGGTGAAGTTCGCCACCGTTGCCGCGCTGCAGCGTCTGGTCATGAATTGTCACCTTGTCAGAGACAAAGGTCTGGGTTGGTTTTCTAGCCATCTGGGTTCTCCGGTCGGGGGTAGGTCCAAGCTCAACCTAGACCTCGCGACATCGTTCCCTATTTTCTCAAAATAGCCCGATGCCCGAAAACCACGAAAGCCGGCCGCGGGGGCCGGCTTTCCTTTGGATCATAAGACGATCAGATGCGGGGATTGTTAGTACCGTAACGGTTACGCTCGGCATCAATTTCCGACTGCGAATAGGGGTCGAGCGTGTCGTCGAAGCGGTTCCAGCCCTCGGCGGTATAGGCCGTGCGACGGTCCGTCAGGTTTACACGCTTGGAGCGGTCAAGGATCGCTTCAGCTGAAACGGCTTCGTCCTCTTCGACCTGTGCGGTGACCAGAGTGCCACCACGGCGGACACCTTCAGCGTAGACATGGGCGTCTTCTTCCGGCACGCCGGAACTGATGAGGGCGCCAACAACACCGCCGGCCGCACCGCCTACCACTGCACCTGCAACGGCGCCCGTCAGCGTGGCGACAAGCCAACCGGCTGCGACGACCGGGCCCACGCCTGGGATGGCAAGCATGCCGAGGCCTGCGAGCAATCCGCCGGCACCACCAGCAACTGCGCCAATGCCGACGCCAGTTCCGGCGCCTTCAGCTGCGTTGTTACCCTGATCCTCAACCTTGCGGCCGTCGTTAGTGTTGGAAACGATGCTGATGTTCTTCGATGCAATACCGGCGCTTTCGAGCTGGCCAACCGCAGTCTTTGCATCATCGTAGTTGTCGAACAGACCTGTGACAGTTCTCATGGTGTTTTCCTTCCGAATGTTATTATTGATGAGGACGCGATTACTTGGCCTGGACAACGTTGCCCTGATAATCGAGCGACACCTGAACTGGCTTGGCGTCCTTATTTGCGCTGGCGCGCCAGATGCCCTGGTCGTCGAGCTTGAGGTCAGCGACATCTGCAAAGCCGGCCGCTTCGATGCGCGACTTCGCCTGCGATTCCGTAAAGCTGTTCTTGCCCTGGACCGGTGCGCCCGCGTTTGTGGTTTCAGGCGTGGCGACGGCCGGTGTATCCTGCGAGGTTGTCGGTGTCTGGCTCTGCGCAAAGGCAACCGAAGTCGTCATCAGGGCAGCAATCGACGTCAGCAAAATCTTCTTCATCGGTGTTTCCTCGTCTGTGTCTTGTTGTTGTTTGTTGCCCTCTGACAACCAGTTCGCTGTTGAGTTGTTCCAAGTCGAAATTGAACTAATTGCGTGGGCCCAACGGTATGGGGAGTTTGCAGCAAGCCCTCCAAGACTTACGCAAGGTGCACGCCAACCCTCTGGGATAGCTCGGATTTCCGATTGATCAAGCAATCGGTCGGGGGACGTGAGCCCGTTTACAAGCGGGCATTCGCGGCCGTCCGGGCGAGAATTATTCGGGCTCAGAAATGCCCGCAAAACAGCAACGATCAAATGACCGTCATTGCGTGAAACATTATGGTTCACATCACGTTTACGCTGTCGACAAGGATGGTGGACCCGATGAACCCTACCCAGCAGAGACAGAATTTTCGCGCCAATTCCAGCAAGCAGTCGGATGCAGACACGTTGCGCGAGGCGCGCGATCTGGTCGACCAGTATCTGCGCTATCTAAAGCTGGCGGATCTGGGGCTCGACGTCGTCGACATCGACGATCTCCCGTTCCGAAAACAATTGCTTGTCAGCGCGGTGCGTCTCCTGATCGCAACGGAATCCTCGGCAACCACCCGCCAGCAGCTGCGCAAGGTCGGGCTAACTCTCGCTTCCTTCCAGGACGATATCGGCCAGCGCATGACCATGCGTCCGCTTCCAGCAGAGGAAAGGATGAGCGAGCAAGAGCTGCAGGCGGCAATGAAAAAACATCGCCATCTAATCGCGAGATTTGATCGCGCTTTCGCGGCGATGGCCACGGAGCGCGTTCGCCTGGACGATCTGTTCCAGCAGTCGATGCGCATGGCAGAGCGCCGGGAAAGCAATGCCGCGGCAGCATCTCGCCGGCCAGCCTACGAGGCGGGTGGGACGTATTCGCCGTACCTCTGACTTCGGTAATATGGTCGAGAGAGGACAGACTTAATTCCTCAACGAAAATGCCGCCTCACCGGGCGGCATTTTCTATCCGGCAGATTGGGAGTTTTCTTCAGCGGTTCAAGCAGCGAGGGCAGCAACCACTTCGCGGCCGGCGCGGGCGACGGCTTCGGTGTTGATATCGAACTTGCGGTAGACATCCTCGATTTTACCGGATGCGCCGAAGTCGTGCATGCCGACGAAACGACCGTCGAGACCGAGATACCTGTCCCAGCTATCCTGCACGGCAGCCTCAACCGCGACGCGTGCGCGCGTCTCGCCGAGCACGGATGCCTTGTAGGCGGCATCCTGGGCTTCGAACAGCAGCTTGCAGGGCATGGAGACGACGGCGGTCGGAATACCCTCGGCCTGCAGTAGGTCGCGCGCTTCGACGGCAAGGTGCAGCTCCGATCCGGTCGCAAAAATCGTCAGCTGGCGGGGGCCGCCTTCCGCTTCCAGCAGCACGTAGCCACCCTTGGCAGAAAGATTTTCCTTGCCGGGATCGCGGCGCAGCAGCGGCATCGGCTGGCGTGACAGGGCAATGAGCGCTGCCTGGCGCGGTGCGTCGAGAATGGCTTCCCAGCATTCGGCCGTTTCGATCGGATCGCCCGGGCGGTAGACTGCAAGCTTCGGGATGGCACGCAGCGCGCTCAGATGCTCGACCGGCTGATGCGTCGGACCGTCTTCGCCGAGGCCAATCGAATCGTGGGTCATGACGAAGATAGTGCGAATATCCATCATCGCTGCCAGGCGGAGTGCCGGGCGGCAATAGTCGGAGAACGTCAGGAAGGTGCCGCCGTAGGGCACTAGGCCGCCATGCAGGGCTATGCCGTTCATCGCCGCAGTCATGCCGTGCTCCCGAACGCCGTAATGGACATAGGAGCCGTCGAACTGGCCGGCTGGGATTTCAACCTGGTTCTTCGCCTTGGTGTTGTTGGATGGTGTCAGGTCAGCCGAGCCGCCGAGCATCTCCGGAATGGCATCGAACAGATGGTTGAGGACGATGCCGCTTGCCTGTCGCGTGGCGAGATCCTTGTCGCTGCCAAGCAGCTCTGTCTTGGCGTCGGTGACTGCCTGCTTCCAGCCGGCCGGCAGCTCGCCTTTCATCCGGCGGTCGAAATCTACGCCCAGCCCATCGGGGGCTGCCTTGACGCGGTCGGCCCAGGCCATGCGAGCATCGCGCCCCTTGGCGCCGATCGCCCTCCAGGCATCCAGCAGTGGCTGCGGGATTTCGAAAGGCGCTGCATCCCACTTCAGCAGACGGCGCGCGCCGGCAATTTCTTCTTCGCCGGGTGCATCGCTGTGCGCCTTCTGGGTGCCCGCCTTGGTCGGGAAGCCGAAGCCGATGACGGTCTTGCAGGAGATCATCGACGGCTTGTCGGTCACCTTCTGTGCTTCGACGATTGCTGCGCGGATGGCATCGGTGTCGTGACCGTCGATTTCCTGCACATGCCAGTTCGACGCCCGGAAGCGTGCTGCCTGATCATCGGACTCGGACAAGTTGACTGCACCGTCGATCGTGATCGAATTGTTGTCGAAGAAAGCGATCAGACGGCCTAACTTGCGGTGGCCGGCAAGCGAGATTGCCTCGTGGCTGATGCCTTCCATCAGGCAACCGTCGCCCATGAATACATAGGTGAAGTGATCGACCAGGGCATCGCCGAATTTGGCATTCATGATGCGTTCGGCAAAAGCCAGGCCCACGGAATTGGCGAGACCCTGGCCGAGCGGACCTGTGGTGGTCTCGATGCCCGGGGCATGATGGTATTCGGGGTGACCTGGCGTGCGGCTGTCGATCTGGCGAAAATTCTTGATTTCGTCGATGGTCATTTCCTTGACGCCGGTCAGGTAGAGGAGGCTGTAGAGCAGCATCGAGCCATGGCCGTTGGAGATCAGGAAACGGTCGCGGTCGAACCAGTGCGGGTCTGCTGCATCGAATTTCATAAACTCGGAAAAAAGCACCGTGGCGATATCAGCCATACCCATTGGCATGCCCGGATGGCCGCTTTTTGCTTTCTGCACCGCATCCATCGACAGGAAACGGATGCAATCGGCCATGTCGCGCAGGTGCTGATCGCGCGGGGCAGGAACGGTTTTTGCGGTCTGGACCGGGGATTGGGTTGCCATGGTGATGCTCCAAATTTCGTTCGCTGGGAATGGTTTTGCCGCGCGACAGGGCCGGGGCTCGTCTACTGGTAGATATAGCCAGGCTGTGGAATTCAACCGTCCTCCGCAAAAGGTGAACGGCTGGGGATGGCAGTCGGAGGCGTATTGCTCCTCGATTGGGCATGCGACGCCTATCATTTGACCAGATTGTCTTGTAGTGGGCTCCATGACATTAAAACGATCCGACAAACGCGATACCAGCCTTCGCGACATCTGGAGCATGCACGAATTTGCACGCCGCGATCTTCTTGACAAAAAGCAGATCGGTCGGCTGAAGATGTTGATGGGTCCCGTCCAGGAACGTCAGGACACCAATCTCGATCACGCCAGCCGCTGGTGGTGATTTTCACGGCCTGCCGGCGTGACACCGGCGGTTGAAAATGCAGTATGTTCAGCCTTGAGCCGGAGCCGTCATGGATAACGTTGAAATCAACAGCCGCAGCGAATTCGCACTCTGGGCCATCCAGCGGGCGCAGGAAATCGTTCGCAATGAAGGCTCGGCGCTGGCGTTGTCTGCCCGCGATATGGACGAGGAAGCCTTGCAGCGTACCGGCGGCGCTCTCGGCAAGGCGATCTCCGATGCCATGCTCGAAGTGTTTGACGGGCTCATGGTGGAATAGGGCCCCTCCGGTCTAACGACAATTTCCGGATGCAATCGCAGCATCCACATTGTCCAGTGGCCGTTGAAGCCCTATTTCCGATAGGCGTGGAAGACGACTACCGGGCAAGCCGCAAGGATTTAAGCCTTCCGGCGTGCAAAGTAGGCTAAGCTGCGCGACATCTGGAATTAGGAAAATATGTCATGCACGTTACGTATCATGTTGCCGAACACGACGAAGGCTGGGGTTATCGACTGGGCGACGTATGGTCTGAAACATTCCCTGATCATGCGCAGGCCCTGAAAGCTGCCAAGGACGCCGCGAAACGCCAGCAGATCGGCGGCCAGGATGCGGAGATCGCCTATCAGGCGGCGGACGGAAGCTGGAAGACCGAGTCGGCCAGCGGCGGCGACCGTCCGGAAGCGGACGTCAAGGATGATGGCTGATCGATAGACAGGCGCAAAAGCCGGAGGCTGGAGCGTTGGAAATCAGGTGACATGGGTGTGGCATGGTTGTTGATACGCCGGTAGTTTCGTCGAGACGGGGAATGCCTTTGGCTGAAGCCATCGGCGGCAAAGGCCTTCGCCACCCCGTGCCGCTTGCCATGTTCGCACTCGCTGCCTCGCTGGCGTTTTATTGCGCGCCGGGCGCCCGGGCTGCCGATTGCGACAGCATGCCGGAGCCTGGTCTCGATTGGAGCGAATGCAGCAAGAAGAATATCATGCTTGACGGCAGCAACCTCAAGGATGCCAACCTTTCCGGCGCCGATCTGTCTGTCACCGGGCTTCCGAACTCCAACCTTGACGGGGCGCAGCTTGAAAAAGCCAACCTTATGCGCGCCTGGTTTACCGGCTCGACGATGAAGAAGGCGGACTTCGCGCGAGTCCAGGCCTACCGCAGCGGCTTTTCCAAGGTGTCGGCCGATGGTGCGTCTTTTGCCAGTGCCGAACTGCAGAGAGCCAATTTTTCCGGAGCGAAACTGACTGGGGCCGACTTCCAGAAGGCCGAACTCGGACGGGCGAACTTCGACAAGGTGGTGCTGGGCGATACGAATTTTACCCTGGCCAACCTCTCGCGTGCCCATTTCGATGCTGCCAGCGTCCAGGGGCCGATAAACTTCGATAGGGCATTCATGTTCCTGACCGATATCGAAGGTCTGGATCTCTCAAATGCGCGCGGTCTGCTGCAGCCGCAGATCGATCTGTCCTGCGGCGACGACAAGACTAAGCTGCCGCCCGCCCTGAAAAAGCCGGCCGGCTGGCCCTGCCACGCGGACTGAGACCTCGAAGACGCCAATGGCGCCTGCCCCTACTTCTTGAATATCGTCGTGAACTTTGTACCGCGCACGCGCACCGTGATCTGGCATGGTTCGGTGTCGGTGCGGTCGCAGAAGCGCGGATGCATCTTCATCACAAGCACCATGTTGCCGAACCGCATGATGAAGTCGTAGCTGTAGATCTGCGCGGTGGCGATCATAAGGTAGCCGCCGGTGTCGACCTGGATGTAGAAGTTGTGCGGGCAACCTTCATCGGTGCAGTCGGGGCCTTTTTCGCCCTTGCAGGTGATTTCACCTTCGTTGATGACGATATCGCCGCGCTTGTCGTTGTTGATGTCCTGCTCTGTTGCAAATCCATCGCCAAAGGTGACACCGGCGCCGCAACGCTTGGTGAAATGCTCCTTTTCGAAAGCGACGGGATCGGTCAGGAGCGCCTGCTGGGCGCTGGCGACTGCGGGCATGACCACGAACGCCATCACATTCAAAAATGCCAGAAACAAAAATCTCACAAAATCACCTCGCAATAACGGGCTCCGACACAGGCGCGTGGCAGTCCGGGCTGCAAGTTAGTCCTTCCTCCTTGCGCGGCCCTGACTGCCGTGATCCACTGCGGCATTTGCAGCAGACCTGTTCGTGGGGCCATTCATGTCGCTACTGTCGTTCCTCGATTATGCAGGCGTTGCCGTGTTTGCCGCGACCGGCGCCCTGTCGGCATCGCGCAAGCAGCTCGACCTGATCGGATTCCTGTTTCTGGCGGCGGTGACGGGGATTGGCGGGGGCACGCTGCGCGACATCGTGCTCGGCAGGCTGCCGGTCTTCTGGGTGCTCAATCCGACCTATATCCTCGTCTGCTGCGTGATCGGTGTCGTCGTGTTCTTCACGGCGCATCTGCTGGAGTCGCGATACAAGCTGCTGATCTGGCTCGATGCCGTCGGGCTGGCGGCCTATTGCGTGATGGGCGCCGCCAAGGGCCTGGCAGCCACGGGTTCGCCGACGGTTGCCATCGTCACCGGCACATTGACGGCCACCTTCGGTGGGATCCTGCGCGATATGATCAGCAACGAGCCATCGGTGCTCCTGCGTCCGGAGATCTATGTGACGGCCGCGCTCATCGGCGCATGCGTCTTTGTTGCCGCCAATTCGACGCCAATGCCGCTGTATGCCGCCTCTGCGCTCGGGGTGATCGCGGCGTTCGGGGTTCGAGGCGGAGCTTTGTGGTTCGGTTGGACTTTTCGCGGCTATCGCCCGAGGCCCGGACGGCATCCGGACGATGTCTTATAGAAGGACTGACTGGCAGCTAGCGCTGGATCGGACGCAGGCGGATGACCACGTCGACATGGGCGATTTCCATGCCTTCCGGGGGCTCCGGAAGATTGTCGATGACAAGATTGCTGATCGGAATGTCGAGAACTTCGTTGTGTCCTTCAACGAAGAAGTGGTGATGGTCCGACACGTTGGTGTCGAAATAGGTGCGGGCGCTCTCGACGGCGAGTACGCGGATAAGGCCCGCCTCGGTAAACTGGTGCAGCGTATTGTAAACGGTAGCCAGGGACACCGGCACCTTTGCGGCGACGGCTTCCTCGTGCAGTTCCTCGACGGTGAGGTGACGGTCGCCCTTGGCGAACAAAAGATCGCCCAGCGCGACTCGCTGACGGGTCGGCCGCAGGCCCGCCATGCGCAGTCTGGTCTCGATCGGCAATTCGGCTGCAAACGCCATCAAACGGACTCCAAAGTCGTCGTGTCGACTATTCTTGAGTGCTTCATATATCTTTTGCTTGCCCGGCTTTCAATAGTTCGAGTGGGGACATTGACGGGCAAAAAGCCGCAATGTCCGGCTTTTAGAGCATTTGCCTCTGGCAGCGGCCTTGGGCTTCCTGTATGCGACCACCACATAAAGGTGAAACGTGCCCGATCAGTGGGCGGGAATGGACAAGCCAATGCTAGAGCTTCAATTCCTGCCGATCTTACACTAACCTCACTCGCCAAAGGCATTCATGCGGGGGAAACGGATTTTTATGACGACGAAACCATCCAGCTTCAACTACGAGGAAATCCTGAGCTGCGGTCGCGGCGAATTGTTCGGCCCATGTAACGCACAATTGCCGTTGCCGCCGATGCTGATGGTTCACCGCATTACCGATATCTCGGAAACTGGTGGCGCCTTCGACAAGGGATACGTGCGCGCGGAATACGACGTGCGTCCCGACGACTGGTATTTCCCGTGCCATTTTGCCGGCAATCCGATCATGCCAGGCTGCCTCGGTCTCGACGGCATGTGGCAGTTGACGGGCTTCTATCTCGGCTGGCTCGGAGAACCGGGCCGTGGCATGGCGCTTTCGACTGGTGAAGTGAAGTTCAAGGGCATGGTTCGTCCGGCGACGAAACTTCTGCAATTCGGCATAGATTTCAAGCGCGTGATGCGCGGCCGCATGGTGCTTGGCATCGCCGATGGCTGGATGAAGGCCGACGGCGAGGAAATCTACCGGGCAACCGACCTCCGGGTCGGGTTGGCCAAGGAAAAGGCAGAGTGATTGGTGTTCACGCGCGCGATCCTCTATCCACTGCATGCAATTCGACACTAACAAAAAGGTCCAACACATGAGACGGGTTGTTGTCACAGGTCTTGGTATTGTCTCTTCCATCGGAAACGATGCCGCCGAAGTCACTGCTGCGCTGCGCGAGACCAAGTCCGGCATCTCGTTCTCGCCGGATTTTGCCGAGCACGGTTTCAGATGCCACGTCTGGGGCAAGCCGTCGCTAGATCCGACCGATCTGGTCGACCGTCGCGCCATGCGCTTCCTGTCGCAGGGCGGTGCGTGGAACCACGTGGCCATGAAGCAGGCAATCGCTGATTCAGGCCTCGAGGATTCGGATATCGGTGGGAACGAGCGCACCGGCATCATCATGGGCTCCGGCGGGCCTTCGACGCGAACGCTGATCGAAGCGGCCGACATCACCATCAAGAACAACAGCCCGAAGCGCATCGGCCCGTTTGCGGTTCCGAAGGCGATGTCATCGACCGCGTCGGCGACCCTTGCCACCTGGTTCAAGATCCACGGCGTCAACTACTCGATCTCGTCCGCCTGCTCGACCTCCGCCCATTGCATCGGCAATGCGATGGAGATGATCCAGTGGGGCAAGCAGGACGTGATGTTTGCTGGCGGCCACGAAGATCTCGACTGGACTATGTCCAACCTGTTCGATGCCATGGGCGCGATGTCGTCAAAGTACAACGACACCCCGTCAACCGCGTCACGCGCCTATGACGTCAGCCGGGACGGCTTCGTCATTGCCGGCGGTGCCGGTGTGCTGGTGCTCGAAGAACTCGAGCATGCCAAGGCGCGGGGCGCCAAGATCTACTGCGAGATCACCGGATATGGTGCCACCTCGGATGGCTACGACATGGTCGCACCGTCGGGCGAGGGTGCCATTCGCTGCATGCGCCAGGCGCTGAAGACAGTGGACGGCGAGGTCGACTACATCAACACTCACGGGACCTCTACGCCGGTGGGCGACAGCAAGGAA
Source organism: Rhizobium sp. B230/85 (assembly GCF_019355735.1). Lineage (NCBI taxonomy): Bacteria > Pseudomonadati > Pseudomonadota > Alphaproteobacteria > Hyphomicrobiales > Rhizobiaceae > Rhizobium > Rhizobium sp. B230/85. The sequence continues at coordinate 3,643,234 of NZ_CP072156.1, read as the reverse complement.
ATCGGCGCGATCCGCGAAGTGTTCGGCGACAAAATTCCGCCGATCCAATCGACGAAGTCGCAGACCGGCCATTCGCTCGGTGCAGCCGGCGTCCAGGAATCGATCTACTCGATCCTGATGATGCAGGAGCGCTTCATCGGCGAGAGCGCCCACATCACAGAACTCGACCCGGAATTTGACGGCGTTCCGATCGTGCGCAAGCGCATCGACAACGCCCGGATGGATACCGTGCTTTCCAACTCCTTCGGCTTCGGCGGGACCAACGCTACGCTCGTGTTCCAGCGCCACAACGGATAAATCAATGACCGGAATAATGCAGGGTAAGCGCGGCCTCATCATGGGTGTCGCGAACAATCATTCCATCGCCTGGGGCATCGCGAAGGCGCTGGCTGCCCAGGGGGCGGAATTGGCCTTCACCTTCCAGGGTGATGCGCTCGGCAAGCGGGTTAAGCCGCTCGCCGCCGAACTCGGTTCGGACTTCATCCTGCCCTGCGATGTAGAGGATATCGCCTCGGTCGATAGCGTTATCGATGCCCTGAAGAGCCGCTGGGGCAGCGTCGATTTCGTCGTCCATGCCATTGGCTTTTCCGACAAGAACGAACTCAAGGGTCTCTATGCCAACACCACGCGCGATAACTTTTCGCGGACCATGGTAATCTCCTGTTTCTCCTTCACCGAAATCGCCAAGCGGGTTGCCACGCTGATGACCGAAGGCGGCAGCATGCTGACGCTGACCTATAACGGCTCGTCGCGGGTGATCCCGAACTACAATGTCATGGGTGTAGCAAAGGCAGCGCTCGAAGCATCGGTGCGCTATCTGGCGGCCGATTACGGTCCGCGCGGGATCCGCGTCAACGCCATCTCGGCCGGCCCTATCCGCACGCTTGCAGGCGCCGGTATTGCCGACGCCCGTGCCATCCTGTCGTGGAACCAGCACAACGCGCCGCTGCGCAAGACCGTGACGATCGACAATGTCGGCAGTTCGGCGCTGTATCTTCTGTCGGATCTTTCCGCAGGCGTGACGGGCGAAATCCATCACGTCGATTCCGGCTTCAACATCACCTCGATGCCGACGCTGGAAACGCTGACGCGGGCTGAAATCGACTGATACCAAACATCAGACCGGCGCAGTGCTGCGTCGGTCTATACGGCGGGGCCTATCTTGGCTGTTCCGGACCTATGGCTATATGGCCATGCAGCACGGCGATGGTCACTGCGTGCAGCCGGTTGCTTGCTCCCAGTTTCTCCTCGACCGTCTTCATCAGCTGCTCGATTTCTGGTTCGGGCAGCTCCAGCGTCCGGCCGATCTCCTCCAGCCGATGGCCGTCGGCTATCAGTTGCAAGATATCTTTTTCACGAGATGTGAGTTTGGGCGACGGAGGCGTAGATTCCGTCGACGGAAAGATTCTAGGCATGGCGGTCCGCTAAATGAGGGGGCGCAAGATCTGTTACCGGCGCTACGCCCAAGGCGACCGACGCGATAATGACTGGCTGAAAGCGCTGAATACTATGGAGAGGCTCATCTGTCGTTAACGACGGGCGCCAGAAATTTATCTTTCTGCGCAACAGTTCATGGCTGTAGTCGCCTATCGAGACGACGTCATGAAATCTTCCTGATTTGTGTAGGCGCGTCAAGGTCATCTCCCCGGGATTCCTGCAGTCTGCTGCTTTCTTCGGCATTGACGTTGCGCAAAGTCTTGGGCGACGCGCCGAACCAGCGATAGACCGACCGCGTGAAAGCGCTGGGCGCCGAATATCCCAGTCGATAGGAAATGGTGGTAATGGAAAGGCTGCCGTCGCGCAGCAAGGCGAGGCACAGCCGCCGCCGCTCGTCGTCGCGGAGATCGTTGAGCGTCGTTCCGAATTCTGCCAGTCTCCGCTGGAACGTGCGCTCCGACAAGCCGAAGTAGGCTGCGATCAGATCAAGCGAGAGCGTCGCCTCGGCGATCCGTCGCCGGATGTAGCGGCGCACCTGCTCGACAAACTCCTCCTCAGTCACCTCATCCGCCTGCAGGGTCCGGATCTGGATATTCATCAGCTTGAAGAGGGTAGGGTCGCCACGGGGGTTGCGACGGTCGAGAAGGCTGGCCGGCACGTGCAAGCTGTTGACGGGCATGCCAAACGACAGATGGCGGGTCATGTGCTGTCGAAAGAAGGCCGGATGACGCGGCCTCTGCCGTTGCAGCCCAACGCCAACGCGGTCGATGTCCTTGCCGACCAGACAGCCCAGATGGCGCAGATGCAGGCCGACGATCAGATCGACATACTGATCCCGTTTCGACACCAATGGGGAGAAATTCCAGGAAAGGAGCGAGCCGTTGTCTGACTTCTGAAGACTACAGTCGCGAACCTGCGACGCAAATGCCAGATGGTCGACGAGAAAATCCAGGAAATCGCGAACGGTGGGTGCCGTCATCATGCCGTAGCCAAACGGACCGCTGGAGCCGAGCGTAAAGCCGGCGGCACATTTCAGTCCGAAGGCTTCATCATTCGCCATTAATGCGCAGGCTTCCAACAGGCGGCACATGCGGTCTAGGCTGATGCGCGCTGTCAGGCTTTGCAGGTCGTCCGGATCAATATCGAGGGCTCGGCAAATCGGGACGATGTCGAAGCCATAACTCTGCGCGTGAAGAGCTATTGCAGAGCCCACACCGGCGACAGTGGTCAGTTCATCGTTGACCGTTTGCTTAGACATTGAGCTTCTGGCGTTGGATGTTAAATATCAGTCGCCAGAAGATAAGCCCTTCCACGTCGCCCTGTCGAGCTTATTCTTAATTAGTTTATTATGAATGCCGGATTGTCCGGTAGTGGACAAACCTATTTACTTGCCCACAGCACTTTAAACCGAGCATTGCGGCAAGTTTCACCGCTATTCTTGAACAGGCCAGCCAGAACCGGCTCATAGGGCAGGCCACGGTTTGCCACGAGCAACAGCCGGCCACCGCTGCGGATCGCTCCGGCTGCCGTCTTGATGAGTGCCTGGCCCAGCAACGGATCGGCGGCATGCCCTTCGTGAAAAGGCGGGTTCATGATGACGAGATCGTATTTGTCGCGCACGGATTCGCCAGCCAGGTCGTGCCAGAAGAAGCGCGCCGCGATGTTGGGGATATTGGATGCGAGATTGAGCTTGGCTGCCTCCATCGCGGCATGGTCGGCCTCATAGAGGTCGATGCGTCCAAGACGTGGCGAGCGGGTGCCCATTTCGACGGCGAGGTAACCCCATCCGGCACCGAAGTCGGCGACGTCGCCGGTAAAGTCGGCCGGCAGGCGTGAGGCGAGAAGTTCGGAGCCAGCGTCGATGCGCTCGTGGGAGAACATGCCCGGTGCCGTGGTGAAGCGGCCGTCAACGCGGGTTGCGGGCTTCTGAAGCTTGGCCAGCATGGGCGCCGTGTCTTCCGGGCGTCCGAACCAGAAGGCCACGCCGTGATATTTCGGCATATGGTCGATGGTCAGGCCCAGGCCTTCGACGCGCTTGCGCAGCGAGGCAATGCCGTCTTCCTTGCCGCCGGCGACGACGATCAGGCCGCCGAGTTTCACCCTTGCGAGCGCCTCGGCGATGTTGGCCTCGTTCTCGCCCTTGTGCTTGGTGCAGAGAACCAGCGCGCCGTCATAGTCCGTTCCCTCGATCTCAGGCGTCGCCTCGATGCGGCTTGCCTGCAGCTGGCGATAGAGAGGGCGAAAACCCTGCACTGCAGTCAGGCTCGCCTTGAACTCGGGCGGCAGCGCGAAGCCGGCCTCGGCGCCGAGAAACAGGATGCGTTCACCTTCACCGGGTGCAGCCACGGTGGCGGAAGCAAAGGGATGGAACAGGGTCTTCAGGGCGTCGCGGCTCATGGCTTATCTCGTGTCAAAGGCGGATAGAAAAGGGGCGCGGAACTTGTCCCGCGCCCCGGAGATGCAAGCGAAGGCGCAGCTTATTCGGCTGCGGCATCCTTCTTTTCGCCGACGATTTCCTGGCCGGTGGCCTGGTCGACGACCTTCATGGAGAGGCGAACCTTGCCGCGTTCGTCGAAGCCGAGCAGCTTGACCCAGACCTTCTGGCCTTCCTTGACGACGTCAGTCGTCTTGGCAACGCGGTCGCCGGCGAGCTGGGAGATGTGCACTAGACCGTCGCGTGCGCCGAAGAAGTTGACGAAAGCGCCGAAGTCGGCGGTCTTTACGACCGTGCCTTCATAGATCTGGTTGATCTCAGGCTCGGCAACGATCGAGTGGATCCACTTGCGGGCCGCTTCGATTTCCTTGCCGGACGAGGATGCGATCTTGATCGTGCCATCGTCTTCGATGTTGATCTTGGCGCCCGTCTTTTCAACGATTTCGCGAATGACCTTGCCGCCGGAGCCGATGACTTCACGGATCTTATCGACCGGGATGTTCATGATCTCGATGCGCGGAGCGAATTCGCCCAGCTGGCCACGGCCTTCGGAAATGGCGTTGGACATCTCGTTGAGGATGTGAAGACGACCGTCCTTCGCCTGGTTCAGCGCGACGTTCATGATCTCTTCAGTGATGCCTTCGATCTTGATGTCCATCTGAAGGGCGGTGATGCCGCCTTCCGTGCCGGCAACCTTGAAGTCCATGTCGCCGAGATGATCTTCGTCGCCGAGGATGTCGGAGAGAACTGCAAAGCGGTCCTCTTCCTTGATCAGGCCCATGGCGATACCGGCAACCGGGCGGCCGAGCGGAACGCCGGCATCCATCAGCGCGAGCGAGGTGCCGCAGACGGTAGCCATCGAGGACGAGCCGTTGGACTCGGTGATCTCGGAGACGACGCGCAGCGTGTAGGGGAACTGCTCAGGTGTTGGCAGCATCGGACGAATGGCGCGCCATGCGAGCTTGCCATGGCCGATTTCGCGGCGGCCCGGGGAGCCCATGCGGCCGGTTTCGCCAACCGAGTAGGGAGGGAAGTTGTAATGCAGAAGGAAGCGTTCCTTGTACATGCCGGTCAGACTATCGACATACTGCTCGTCTTCACCGGTGCCGAGCGTGGCAACGACGATCGCCTGGGTTTCGCCGCGGGTGAACAGGGCAGAACCGTGGGTGCGCGGCAGCAGACCAACTTCCGAGACGATCGGACGAACGGTCGACAGATCGCGGCCGTCGATGCGGCTCTTGGTGTCGAGGATGTTCCAGCGAACGATCTTCGCCTGCAGGTGCTTGAAGACGGCGCCGATGACTTCGGCGGAATACTTCGGCTCAACGCCCTCAGGGAAGTAGTGAGCCTTGACCTTGGCCTTGACGGCGTCGACGGCTGCGTAGCGGTCGGCCTTCTGGGTGATCTTGTAGCCTTCGCGAAGCTCGGCTTCGAAGTGCTTCAGCATTTCGGCTTCGAGTTCGGAATGATCTTCCGCCTGGAAGTCACGGGCTTCCTTGGCGGCAACTTCAGCGAGCTTGATGATCGCGTCGATGACCGGCTGGAAACCACGGTGGCCGAACATGACGGCGCCGAGCATGATTTCTTCGGAGAGTTCCTTGGCTTCCGATTCAACCATCAGGACGGCGTCCTGCGTGCCGGCAACGACGAGGTCGAGAACCGATTCGTCCATCTCGTCGAGATGCGGGTTGAGGACGTATTCGCCATTGATGTAGCCGACGCGCGCGCCGCCGATCGGGCCCATGAAGGGAACGCCGGAGAGCGTCAGGGCAGCCGAGGTGGCAACCATGGCGAGGATGTCGGGATCGTTTTCAAGGTCGTGCTGGACAACGGTTACGACGACCTGCGTGTCGTTCTTGTAGCCAGCCGGGAAAAGCGGGCGGATCGGGCGGTCGATGAGGCGGGAAACCAGCGTTTCCTTCTCGCTCGGACGGCCTTCGCGCTTGAAATAGCCGCCCGGGATCTTGCCGGCTGCGTAGGTCTTTTCCTGGTAGTTGACGGTCAGCGGGAAGAAATCCTGGCCCGGCTTCGGCGACTTGGCCGAAACGACGGTGGCCAGAACCACGGTCTCGCCGTAGGTGGCGAGAACAGCGCCGTCAGCCTGACGGGCAATCTTGCCGGTTTCGAGTTTCAGCGGGCGTCCTGCCCACTCGATTTCCACTGTGTGTACGTCGAACATATCGTATCCTTGCCTGATGCGGGAAAACGCGCCACCGCCGGTTCGGGCAAGGCGCATCGTCGACCGCATTGTGTGACAGGTCACGGGCAAGACAGCGGGAGGCTTTTTCCGGCGTTTCCGTCTCGCCTTCAGGCGGTGGACGGAGACAATCGTGTCCGGCATTGCGGCTTCAGGTCCTGGACCTCGAAGACGGCCTGGACCAAGGGTCCTGGCGAAAGCGTCCGGCAATCCTGCCCCATGACAGGTCAACGGTTTATGTCTTGGCGAAGCCGGCCCATCCGGTTCGCCGCCCCTTGCCTGTCGCGCGGATCATATCGTGGCGCGGTCAGGCATCGGGATTTGGGCCAGTGCGACCCGGTCATAAAAGTCCGGCGGGCGTCCCGTCAGGAACGCCCGCCGCAAAATTGTTAACGACGGATACCGAGGGCAGCAATCAGCTTGCTGTAGCGGGATACGTCCTTCTTCTTCAGATAGTCGAGCAGCGAACGGCGGCTCGAAACCATCGTCAGCAGACCACGACGGGAATGGTTATCCTTCTTGTGGTCCTTGAAATGGCCGGTCAGATTGTTGATCCGTTCGGTCAGGATAGCAACCTGTACTTCAGGCGAACCTGTGTCGCCTTCGACAGTTGCGTATTCCTTGATCAGCGCAGACTTGCGCTCAGCAGTAATCGACATCGGATGGTCCTTTCGATGAGGAGGAAGAAGTCGCCAAAAGCCGAGATGTCGTCCAGCTTTGGCCGCGAAAGCAAATGGGCATGCCCAGTGCTGGCGCAGCCTATAGACTATTCGGGGTGGGAAGGGAAGAGGGGAGGAAGGATGGACGGTGTGGCAGAGAACGCGTCAAAAAGTGGCTACCTAGTGGTTACCGCCTGACATAAGAGTCCTGTATGGGATTCCATTTGCTGGGTTGGCATGCGAGTCTGGCGCATGCGCACAGGAATATCGTTCACCGTTTCGCCAACAGATCACCAACGCCTGATGGCCTTGACCAGGGATCGCAATGCGCCCCAAAAGCACGTCTGGCGGGCCGAGATCATCCTGCTGAGTGCCGATGGCGTCGGGACTGTCGAGATTATGCGCCAGACCGGCAAATCGAAGACCTGCGTATGGCGCTGGCAAGAGCGCTTCGCCACAGAAGGCGTCGAGGGTCTCCTGCGCGACAAGACGCGGCCGTCGCGTATTGTGCGGCTCGGACCCGATGTCGCCGAGCGTGTGGTGGCCCTGACGCTGGCTGATCCGCCGGGCGAGACGACGCACTGGACGGCCGACATGATGGCGACGGCCGCCGGCATCAGCGCCAGCGCAGTCAGGCGTATCTGGAAAGCGCATGGCCTCGCACCTCATCGGTGGCGGCAGTTCAAATTGTCCAACGACCCGAAATTCGTCGACAAGCTGCGAGACGTTGTCGGCCTCTATGTTGATCCGCCAGCCCACGCCGTCGTGTTGTCGGTCGATGAGAAAAGCCAAATCCAGGCGCTCGACCGCACCCAGCCGGGCCTGCCGATGAAGAAGGGTCGGCTCGGCACCATGACCCACGACTACAAGCGGCACGGCACAACCACGCTGTTTGCCGCCCTCAACGTGCTCGACGGCACCGTCATCGGCCGCAACATGCAGCGTCATCGTCATCAGGAGTTCATCCGCTTCCTCAACGCCATTAACGCCCAGGTGCCGGACGACAAGGCCGTCCACGTCATCCTCGACAACTATGCTGCCCACAAGCATCCCAAGGTGAGAGCCTGGCTCGACCGTCACGAGCGTTTCACCTTCCACTTCACTCCGACTTCAAGCTCATGGCTCAACGCGGTGGAGGGTTTCTTCGCCAGGCTGTCGAAGCGGCGTCTGAAACGCGGCGTTTTCCATTCCGTCGTCGATCTCCAGGCCGCCATCAACCGTTTCCTCGTTGAGCACAACAAAAAGCCAAAGCCCTTCACTTGGACCGCCGATCCCGACAAAATCATCGCCGCCGTTAAACGCGGGCACCAAGCGTTAGATTCCATCCACTAGTAACTCGCTCCTACAATCACATTAAAGGAGTTATTTAAAGCATACGACCGAATAGCCTCATGAAATCAGCCCTATACATTTGCCATGCTGAATTTGCGAACAAGCTACACAGTAGATCCCGTGCCGTCTCATTTGAGCGCTGGGTCCGTTGTGCAATATAGTCTATAAGCTCACTGGATGCTTTCTTTGCAGACGCTCTTAGCTGACTCCCGGCAAGGCTTGGGTCGTAGGTCAAGAGCAATGGTCCGATTCTAAGCTGATTGTCACCGCATTTGAGGCGTAAACTTTGCTCAAATGATTGTGCGTTTTGTGTTATATAGCTCATCATTCCGACTTCAGGCGTAAATGGGAGATAGCTTATGTGTTCCTCGAGAGCTTGAAACTTCGCCAGCTGGTTATGATTATTGTTCTGGCGCCATTGTGCGACCGTTTCTGAAGACACATCTCCGTCTAGGACCGCCTTCTGTATGCAATGATCTGGAAGCACAGATCTATTTCGATCCAGAAAAGCGACAACTTCTTTAAATCCCCCGACAGGCACGACCTTCGCGGTAGGGCGCTCTGTGGGGTTATCGAAGCGGTCATTGGCAAATTGTTCAAAAAAAGCAGTAGTCATATCTCTTGCAAAAAGGTCCTCCACATACATCATAATGTCAGGAAGCGTCTCTTCGTCCGATGCAATATTGCCAATTGCGTAAGTGGGAAAGCAGCCGTAAATGGGTTTTATTTCTCCATCGTCTTGTTTTTCTAGGTATATAATATGTCGTTTTTTTGCGGTCTTTAATAACGTTACAGAATGCGTTGAAAATATAACCGTGAGTGACTTCCTTTGCGCCTGATCTTCTAAAAAGCGCAGTAGGTTAATCTGCGCCCTCGGATGAAGCACCATTTCAAGCTCATCAATAATTATCATGCTATTGTTGCTGACGTCTTTTAGAACTCGTAGAAGCTTAAGTACGCATAGTTCACCTAGGCTGAAATTTTTTTCAGAATGATAGGTGTTTGGAGTTCCAGCTATAGCCAACACAAATGCGTCGTTTCCGGCGCCGCGAGTAAGATTAATAGTGCGAAGCATCGAAAATTTATTGTTCTCAAATATTAGGTTTGCTTCTCTGATGATGAATTGACTAACGGCTCGTACTAATGATGGGTCGAAATCCTCGGGTCTTGGAGTAATTCTGTCCGCCGTTGCTCCAATATAAATCACTGATGCATATCCGAGTCTCTCAAAGAGATGTGAGTTACTCCGAGGCCGCGGAGTCCAACGTTCACCTCTGTATGCGTACGAAACGGTTTCGCCATTTATTTCGTAGGAAATCGTTCCACTTGCGTGGTTGTCTAGCCGATCTGATTGCAATGACGATGGAAAGTGAAGGGGAATGCCGTAGGGTGACCGATACGGCGTAGGCAAGCCAACAAGGACGTTTTGCCGGCCCCGTTGCCGGCAGTAAGAAGCCAAACTCCCCTATCGGGGATGTTGAAACGCAACTTCTTGATGTTTCGAATGTTATTTATTTCAATTATTCCGCTCATCCCTCTATTGAGCGCGATTCGCGGCTGCAGTCGAGTTCTATTTTCCAGCGGCGAACTTTTGGAATTATGTTTTTTTTAGTAAAGATATTTCAACTATCTGACTATCGATCAAGCTCAGAAAATTTCCGCTCCCCCCCTCAGACAAACACCCGCTTCGGCCGAAACTCGCCTTCGCCGATCTCGCCGATGGCAATGAGCTTGCCGCGCGCCGTGGCATAGGCTTCGCTCTCGGCGACCGGTGCATCGCGACCGCGGACGAGGATGGGGTTGCCCATCTTGAGGCGGTGGGCCTGTTCGTCGGTGATGGCGAGATGCGGGAGGGATGACAGGGCTTCTGCGGTGTCGATGACCAGCGCGTCGAGGGCGGCGAGGCGCTCTTCCATATCCTCGATGGCTTCCAGCGCCACCAACTCTGCAAGAGGCACCATCGTCTCTTCGCCAAATGGCGCGACGAACGTGCGGCGCAGGCCGGAGACGTGGCCGTAGCAGCCGAGGTCGCGGCCGAAGTCGCGGGCGAGCGCCCGGACGTAGGTGCCCTTGCCGCATTCGACTTCGAAATGCGCCGTGGAGGCATCGGGGCAGGCGAGCAGCGTCAGGCGGAAGATCTCGACTTCGCGGGACGGGATATCGACGGTCTCGCCTTCGCGGGCGAGATCGTAGGCCCGTTCGCCGGCGATCTTGATAGCCGAGAACTGCGGCGGGATCTGGTTGATGACGCCGGTGTAGTTCGGCAGCAGGGCGCGGATGTCTTCCTCGGTCGGACGCTTGTCCGAACTCTGCGTGACTTCGCCCTCGAGGTCGTCGGTGGCGCGCTCTTCACCCCATGTGACGGTGAATTCATAGATCTTGCGGCCGTCCATGACGTAGGGAACCGTCTTGGTCGCATCGCCGAGCGCGATCGGCAGCATGCCCGAGGCCAACGGATCCAGGGTACCGGCGTGGCCGGCCTTCTGGGCGTTAAACAGCCATTTGATCTTCGAGACAGCCTCGGTGGAGCCGAAATCGATCGGCTTGTCGAGGATCAGCCAGCCGGAAACCGGGCGGCCCTTTGGTTTTCTGGGTCTGGACATCGGTCTCTACTATGCTTGGGTGTCGTCGGTATCGGGGCCGAGATCGCGCTGCACTTCCGGCGACTTCAGGAGATCGTCGATCTTCTTGTAGTTATCGAAGCTCGTGTCGTCCTTGAAGCGGATTTCCGGCATGTATTTCAGCTGGCGAAGCAGCGGGCCGACGCGGCCGCGTATATATTTGGCGTGCTTGTTGAGCAGATCGATGATCGTATCGTGGTCGGCGACGCCGAGCGGCGACACGTAGGCGGTGGCAACCTTCAGGTCCGGCGACATGCGGACTTCCGAGATGGCAAGCACAGTCTTTTCGAGGACCGGCTCGCGGACTTCGCCGCGCTGCAGCACCTGCGTTATGGCGCCTCGGACCTGTTCGCCAACGCGAAGCATGCGCTGCGAGGGCGCGGAGGTAGTGGGTCTGGTCATGGTGTTTCCATCAGCGGCGTCCAAAGGGACGCGATAAAGCGGCTCACATGCCCTGATATGCTGAAAAGGTCAAGGCTTTGCTGGGGCGGGCGGCTGCCAGAGGTTGCGAATTCGAGCCAGAACCGCGTCCTGTTCCTGCCGGTTATGGAAGGCATGGGCCGGGATGTAGTGGACCGTCGCCTCGCTGTCGAACTCGATACGGCCATGCCGTTCCTCGATGGCGGAAATCATTGTCCAGGCCAAGGTCGTCGTGGCGCCGGGCCGTTCCCAGGAGATACCCTCCGGCGAGACGCTGACCATCACGGTGGCATCCGGGAGGATGCGGCTCGCCCTTGCGCTCCGCTGAAGGTAGGCCTCGCGCCGGAGCGAAAGCATCATCAGCACGCAGACGGCAAGGCAGGGGACCGAGCAGATGAGCATCAGGTTGAACACATCGATCAGCGGCGTCGGCCCAAATGAGGGAAGCAGGATGAGGCTGCGGTAGATGTTGAGAAAAAGGCTGAGCGCTGCGCCACCGAGGACGCCGACCATAAGGTACCAGCCGTTGATGCTGGCGCGCGGGGTCAGTGGATGGCCGAACCGCCCGATGGCCTCGCTGATGACATGGGCTTCCTCACCGGGCTGGCGGATGTAGGACAGGCTGAAACGGTCGTCCTGCGACAGCGGTGATGTAAGCATATGAGAAGCCTTGAGGATAACGTCGCGCAGCATTCGACTGTTCGTCGGCCGAATTCAACAAAAAACCGCCGGTTTGCACCGGCGGTTTGGATATCTTGGCAATAATGCGCGAACGATCAGAGCGTACGCGTGATGTGTTCGACGCGGAAGCATTCGATGACGTCGCCGGCACGCATGTCTTCGTAGTTCTCGAAGGCCATGCCGCACTCCTGGCCCATCGGCACGTCGGAAACTTCGTCCTTGAAGCGCTTGAGTGTCTTGAGCTTGCCTTCGTGGACAACGACGTTGTCGCGGATAAGGCGGACGCCTGCTCCACGCTCGACCTTGCCTTCGGTAACGCGGCAACCGGCCACTTTGCCTGTCTTCGTGATGTTGAAGACTTCGAGGATCTCGGCGTTGCCGATGAAGGTTTCGCGGCGTTCTGGCGAAAGGAGGCCAGACATTGCCTGCTTCACGTCGTCGACGAGATCGTAGATGATGCTGTAATAGCGGATCTCGATGCCTTCTCGTTCGGCGAACGCGCGTGCCTGTGCGTTGGCGCGGACGTTGAAGCCGATAATCGCGGCACCCGAGGCTTCGGCCAGCGAGACATCCGATTCGGTGATGGCACCGGCGCCCGAATGGACGATGCGAGCACGCACTTCGTCGGTGCCGAGCTTGTCGAGCGCGCCGTTGATGGCTTCGATCGAGCCCTGCACGTCGCCCTTGATGACTAGCGGGAATTCCTTGAGAACGTTGTTCTGAAGCAACGTCATCATCTGTTCCAGCGAGCCGCGCTGACCGGACTGACGGGCAGCGGCCTTGTCGCGGGTGAGGCGCTGGCGATATTCGGAAATCTCGCGGGCCCGGCTTTCGCTGTCGACGATCGCGAAGCGATCACCGGCAGACGGCGTACCGGAGAGGCCGAGAACCTCGACCGGCGTGGCGGGCCCGGCTTCCTTGACCTGCTCGCCCTTGTCGTTGACCAGCGCGCGAACGCGGCCCCACTGATCGCCGGCAACGATGATCTGGCCGGGACGCAGCGTGCCCTTCTGGACGAGAACAGTCGCAACCGGACCACGACCGCGGTCGAGCTGGGCTTCAATGACCGTACCTTCGGCAGGACGCGACGGGTTGGACTTGAGGTCGAGAATTTCCGACTGCAGCAGCACGGCTTCGAGCAACTTGTCGAGGTTCAGGCCGGTCTTGGCCGAGACTTCGACGTCCAGCACTTCACCGCCCATGGTTTCCACGAACACATCATGCTGCAGCAGCTGGTTACGGACCTTCTGCGGATCGGCTTCGTGCTTGTCAACCTTGTTGATCGCGACGATGATCGGCACGCCGGCAGCCTTGGCATGGGCGATGGATTCGATCGTCTGCGGCATGACGCTGTCGTCGGCCGCGACCACCAGGATGGCGATGTCGGTAGCCTGCGCACCACGGGCACGCATGGCGGTGAACGCGGCGTGGCCCGGGGTGTCGATGAAGGTGATCTTCTGGCCGTTCTGCTCGACCTGGTAGGCACCGATATGCTGGGTGATACCGCCAGCTTCGCCGGACACAACGCTGGTTTTGCGGATAGCATCGAGCAGCGAGGTCTTGCCGTGGTCGACGTGGCCCATGATGGTGACAACCGGAGGACGCGAGACTAGCTCTTCGTCTTCCTGGGAGCCATTGAACAGGCCCAGTTCGACGTCCGATTCCGATACGCGCTTGACCGTGTGGCCGAATTCGACCGCGATCAGTTCAGCAAGATCGGCGTCGATAACGTCGCCCGGCTTCATCATCTGGCCTTCCTTCATCAGGAACTTGATCACGTCGACGGCGCGCTCGGACATGCGCTGTGCGAGTTCCTGGATGGTGATGGTTTCCGGCAGGATCACTTCGCGCAGGACCTTTTCACGGGTCTCCTGCATCTGGCCACGACGGAATTTCTCCTGGCGGCGACGCATGGCCGACAGCGAACGACCGCGACCCGTGCCGTCGTCATCGACATTGGCTGTCGTGACAGTCAGCTTGCCACGGCGGCGCTCTTCTTCGGTCTTCGGACGAGCCGGTGTCTTCGGCGGCTCGACGCGAACGACCTTGCCGCGAATGACGGCAGTGCGCGGCGGTCCGCGGTTCTCTTCTTCTTCGCCAAGAGGCTTGCGGCGGCCGGCAACATCGCCGACGGCGGGGCGTGCGGCCGGAGCGCCGGCATCTGCACGGCGAACGAGCGGAGCTGCAACCGGCTGAGGCTTTGCAGCCTCGATACGGGCTGCTTCCTCGGCCGCTGCTTCTGCGGCGGCTTCGGCAGCTGCGATTTCGGGACCGCGTGCAGCGAGATCGGCAGCGCGACGAACGGCTTCAGCCTCTTCCTCGATGCGGCGCTTTTCGTCTTCGATCTTGCGGCGGGCGTCTTCCTCGGCGCGGCGTATGGCATCTGCAGCGTCACGGGCCTGCGCATCGGCAAGCGCGCGGCGGCGGGCATCCATCTCGTCTGGCGAAAGGTGGTTGAGCACGACCGGACGCGACGGGCGATCCTGCTGCGGACGCGCCTGGTAGGTCGGCGCTGCCGGCTGGGCACGCGGAGCAATGCCGCTCGGCTGGTTGACGCGGGTCTGGATCTGCGGCTGGGCCGGACGGGCCGCAGGCTGCGGTGCAGCCTCGACGCGTGCAGCAGCGGCAGGCGCTGGGGCCGTGACCGGCGTGATCACCTGCTTGTCGTCTTCCGGGCGTAGAGGGCGGCGCTTGCGAGTCTCGACCACGACCGCTTTGGTGCGACCCCGACCCATATCCTGACGCACGGTGCCCTGGTTCACGCCTGAAGGTTTCAGTGTGAGGGTCTTCTTACCCGATGCGCTCAGCGTCTTTTCGTCGTTGTTGTCAGTCATTCCGGTCCTGTTCCTTCAAACAGGGCGGATGACTACCATCAGACCCTGTCTTTAATTCGATGTACCTTAACGATGCGTCCGGCGTTCACCGATGTCCGCGTCATTGTTTTAGCTGGCCAGCGGCGCCCGTTGCCCGGGACTGACCGCCGTTGCGGTACCGTTCGAGCAGGTTTGCGCGTTTCACTACACCTTCACCCGCCTGCCCTGCAAGCGCGCAGGCGTGGATAAAAGCGTTCTGGCCCATCAGTTCGTCCATTTCCGCCGTCGTGAACGGACGGGAAGATGGTATTTCCTGCTCGGTTTCCATTCCGAGATGCCAGGCCTTGCGGGCCTGGTCGATTTTCCGGACGCCGTCATCGGCTGCGTCCGCGGCGTGGTAGACGGCAATTGCGCCGCCTGATCTGATTGCCCCGTCGACCTTCGACGAGCCGTTGATAAACTGGCTGGCCTTGCGGGCCATATGCATCATGCCGGCAAGCTGCATCTTCAGCAGCCGCTCGACTGTTTCGCCGAGATCCTCGGATGCCTTCACATCCGCCTTCAGGGCGCGGGCAAAGAGCTTCTTTGCCACCGCCTTGTCGACTGTTGCCCGGTCGAGCTTGACCCAGCATCCGCGTCCCGGCAATTGCCGTTTCAGATCCGGTACCACCGTGCCGTCTGGCGCGGCGACGAACCGGATCAGGTCGTCCAAATCACCGCTCTCGCGGGTGACGATGCACATGCGACCGTTTTTTTCCTCGGTCGGTACATCGTCGTCGTCAAGCGCAACATCCTGTTGGAGTGCCGCGGTCATGCTCCCTGCTCGGCATCGCGCTCAGCCTCAGGTTCGGCTTCCGCCACCTCTGCAAGCTGCACAGTTGCTTCGTCTTCGGTGATCCAGCCGACGGCCAGACGTGCCTGGATGACCATCTGTTCGGCCTCGACGCGCGAAACCTCCAGCTTGGAGAACAGGCCCTCGAACTTCTTGGTCTCGCCGTTCTTGCGTTCGGTCCAACCGATCAGGTCGTCGGAGGCGCAGCCCGCAAAGTCTTCCAGCGTCTTGATGCCGTCTTCGCCGAGCGCCACCATCATCTGGGCGGTCATGCCGTTGATCTGCAGCAATTCGTCGGCAACGCCGAGCGCCTTACGCTTCTCGTCCATCTCGGCTTCGTTACGCTCGATGAATTCGCGTGCACGCTGCTGGATTTCCTGGGCGGTTTCCTCGTCGAAACCGTCGATCGAGGCAATTTCCTCGAGATCGACGAATGCGAGTTCCTCGACCTGGGCAAAGCCTTCGGAGGCAAGGACCTGGCCGACCATCTCGTCGACGTCGAGCGCATCCATGAACAGGGTGGTGCGTTCGTTGAATTCCTTCTGGCGGCGTTCCGATTCCTCGGCTTCCGTCATGATGTCGATGTCCCAGCCGGTCAGCTGCGAAGCGAGGCGGACGTTCTGGCCGCGACGGCCGATGGCCAGCGACAGCTGTTCGTCCGGCACGACGACTTCGATGCGCTCTGCATCTTCGTCGAGCACGACCTTGGTGACTTCTGCAGGCTGTAGGGCGTTGACGACGAAAGTCGCCGGCTCCTGGCTCCACGGAATGATGTCGATCTTCTCGCCCTGCAGTTCGGCGACAACAGCCTGGACGCGCGAACCGCGCATACCGACGCAGGCGCCGACAGGATCGATCGACGAATCGTTCGAGATGACGGCGATCTTGGCGCGCGAGCCCGGGTCGCGGGCAACCGACTTCACCTGGATGATGCCGTCGTAGATTTCAGGCACTTCCATGGTGAAGAGCTTCACCATGAACTGCGGATGGGTACGCGACAGGAAGATCTGCGGACCGCGCTGTTCGCGGCGGACGTCGTAGACAAAGGCGCGGACGCGGTCGCCGTAGCGGAAGTTTTCGCGCGGAATCATCTCGTCGCGACGGATGATGCCTTCGCCACGACCGAGGTCGACGATGACGTTGCCGTATTCGACGCGCTTGACGGTGCCGTTGATGATTTCGCCGACGCGTTCCTTGAACTCGTCGTACTGACGATCACGCTCGGCTTCGCGGACCTTCTGGACGATGACCTGCTTGGCAGACTGGGCGGCGATGCGGCCGAAATCCATCGGTGGCAGCGGATCGGCGATGAAGTCGCCAAGGGCAGCGTCAGGGTTGCGGTCGCGGGCCAGTTCCAACGGGATCTGGATCGCATAGTCTTCGGCTACTTCGACCACTTCGAGCAGACGCTGCAGACGGATTTCACCGGTCTTCGGGTTGATGTCCGCGCGGATGTTCGATTCCGAACCGTAACGGGAGCGCGCAGCCTTCTGGATCGCGTCTGCCATTGCGGCAAGAACGATCTCGCGATCGATGACCTTTTCGCGCGCCACGGCGTCTGCGATCTGCAGAAGTTCCAGGCGGTTCGCACTGACTGCCATTTTAATTTCTCCGTCTTCCTGCCCGGGTTCCCGTCCCGTGGGCGGTTAGTCTATCGGTGAAGTATCTTCGTCTTCTTCTTGTTCGTTCTGGTTCGCTGCCTTGGCCAGCTTGTCGGCCTTCAGCGCGTCACGAATGAGATCGTCAGTCAGAATAAGCTTCGCTTCGGCTAGCGTCGTGAACGGAATAACGACCTTCGGATCTTCGCCGTAGGCCGGCTGGTCACGTTCGATGGTAAATCCATCGGCATCCACGGCGATGATCTTGCCGCGGAAGCGCTTGCGGTTATCCACAAGGATCGAGGTCTCGCACTTGACGAGGTTGCCCTGCCAGCGACTGAAATCCGACTTGCGCACCATCGGGCGATCGATGCCCGGCGACGACACTTCTAGATGATACGCCTTATCGATCGGATCATCCACATCCAAAGCCGGTGAAACGGCTTGCGATACCGCCTCGCAATCCTGGACGGTCATGGTGCCGTCAGGACGCTCGGCCATGATCTGCAGCGTCGCGCCGTTCTGGTTCATCAGCCGGACGCGCACGAGGCGGTAGCCGAGGTCAACAATCACCGGTTCGATGATGGCTGCAACGCGCTGGTCCAGACCGGTTTCGACGATCAGGCGGGGTTCGTTGGGGTCTTCGGCGTGTGTCAGGTCCGACAAGCATGCGCTCCTGGAAAATTTGGCATTCCATGCTCGAGCTAATAAAAAAGAGCGGGTCCTCGCGGCCCACCCTTCATCAGACGATCAAGAATTTGAATGCGATATAGCCAGGTTTTTACCAAATTGCAAGGTCTGCAATCGCCAGCGGCTATTTAAGCACACCCATCATTCTTGCCTCCGGGTAACAGCTCGGCCGCTCGCCGTTCTTTGCCTGCCACTGGCCGATCGAGCGCCGTGTCTTATAGCCCGGCAAGCCGTCCGTCCCGCCGACATCGTAGCCCTTGTGCTGCAGCGCCTTCTGCATTGCGGCGACATCCGAGCGCAGCATCTTGCCGACATCGCCCCATGGTCCCTTGAAGGCGCCGGCATTGTCTGCGATGCGGTCGGCGAGATTGCCGATATAGAGCGCATAGAGATCAGAGTTGTTATACTCTTTTATGACATAGAAATTGGGCGTGACGATAAAGGCCGGGCCGTCGCGGCCGGCCGGCACCAGCATCATGCCGGATGCTTTCAATTCACTGGCCGGAAAGCTGCTGCCATTAACGCGCGTGATGCCGTCCGCCGCCCATTTTCCAATCGGCTTGGCGAGATCCGGGCCTTCCTGGGCGCAGGAAACAGCGGCCGGTATCGTCGCCTCGTAACCCCAGCCACGGCCGCGCTGCCAGCCCTTCTGGACCAGGTAGTTGGCAATCGATGCCAGAGTGTCCGGCACCGACGTCCAGATGTTGCGATGACCGTCGCCGTCGAAATCGACTGCATATTTCAGATAGCTCGACGGCATGAACTGCGGCTGTCCGAGCGCACCGGCGTAGGAGCCCTTGAACTGGTCTGGGCCGATGTCGCCATGCTCGAGAATGCCGAGGGCAGTGATCAGCTCGGTGCGGAACATCTCCTTGCGGGTCGACATGAAGGCGTCGGTCGCAAGGATGGCAATCGCCGAGTTCTTCATGGTGGCGGCGCCGAAGCCGGTCTCGCGGCCCCAGATGGCAAGCACGATCGAGCCGGGCACGCCATAGGTTTTCTCGATCCGCTTCAGCGTCGAAGAATACTGCGAGGCGAAGCCGCGACCGGTGACGGCCAATCGTTGCAGCCGGTCATTGTTGAAATAGGGTGCCGGTGACGAGAATTCTGCCTGGCTCTGCGGCCGCTGCTTCACCGGCGGGAAGCCGGGCGGCGCAAGATCGGGCAGGTTCCAGTTCAACTGGACACCGGCAAAGGCGGCGTTCAGCGTCTTTTCCGAGACGCCGGCCTTGCGCGCTTCCGGATAGATCTCGGTTTTGACCCAGGCCTGGAACTGCGCTTCGACGTCGGCCTTCGAGGGCGCTGCCAAGGCGGGTAGCGGGAGGAGTGTGAGGAGGACGAGAATGATGAGGGACCCGATTTCCCTCATTCCTGTGCTCGTCACAGGAATCCAGTCGCCCAAGTCCTTGGGCGACAAACACTTTCCATGACGCAGAGTTTTCTCATGGCGCAGACGCGCCATGGCTGGATTCCTGTGACGAGCACAGGAATGAGGGAGGGTGGAGGGGGGCGATGTCATATCCATCATCCGCATCGTCGATCTCTCGTTCATATCAGCGTCCTCGCCCTCAATGCCGCCGTCAGGGTGCCTTCGTCGAGATAATCCAGCTCGCCGCCGACGGGCACACCATGGGCCAATCGGGTGATCCTGACGTCGAGGCCTGCGAGCTGGTCGGTGATGTAGTGCGCTGTCGTCTGGCCCTCGACGGTAGCGTTGACGGCGATGATGATCTCGCGGATGCCGCCTTCGGCGACGCGCGCGACAAGGCCACGGATGTTGAGGTCGTCCGGTCCGACGCCGTCGAGCGGCGACAGCGTGCCGCCGAGCACGTGGTATGCGGTGTTCATCGCTGCTGCTCGCTCCAGCGCCCAGAGGTCGGCGACATCCTCGACGACGATGATGACGGCCTGGTCCCGGCGGTCGTCTGTGCACACCGTGCAGGGGTCGACGGTGTCGACGTTGCCGCAGTGCGAGCAGATCTTGACCTTGTCGTGGGCCTCGCCCATGGCCACCGCGAGGGGGCCGAGCAACTGGTCTTTTTTCTTGATCAGATGCAGCGCCGCCCGGCGCGCCGAACGCGGCCCGAGGCCGGGCACCTTGGCCAGCAACTGGATCAGTTTTTCAATTTCGGGACCGGTGACTCGTTTTGCCATGGGGCGTTCTTAGACCATATGCTAGAGAAACGGAATCGCGTCAGGAGACAGCATCCCATGAAAATTCTCGCCGTCTGCACCGGCAATGCCGAAAAACTACCCGGCAAGAGCTACAAGACTGGCATCAACAAGCATCCGGTTTCCGGCGCGGTCATGATCGATGAAAACGGCCTGATCGGCGACGCCGTCTGCAATCGAAAGCACCATGGAGGTCCCTGCCAGGCGGTATACGTCGAGGGCTCGCTGACGCTCGACTGGTGGGCACGCGAACTTGGACAGCCGGTTCCGCCCGGCCTGTTCGGCGAGAACGTCGTCATCGACGGGCTCGACAATACCAGTGTTGCCGTCGGCGACCGTTTCGTGGCGGGCGATCTCGTGCTCGAGGTGACATCGCCGCGCATCCCCTGCGCCACCTTCGCGGCCAAGATGGGCGACCCGAAGTTCGTCAAGCGCTACATGAATGCCGGTCTGCCCGGCATCTACTGCCGCGTGCTGAAGCCGGCGTCGCTGTCTTCAGGTACCGGTGTCGAATACCGGCCGTTCGAAGGCGAGCGGGTGACGATGCCGGAGATGATGAAGACATTCGGCCGCAAGCTGTCGCCCAAGGACCGGGAGCGCTATCTGTCGACGCCGCTGCACAAGCAGTTTCGCGAGAAGATCGAAGCGCAGGCCTGACGGCTCGCCGCCGAAACGCACGACAGCCGAACATGGCGCGACCGTCCTTCCGGTGATATTCAGGCTGCGGTTGCTTCCCGGTCTCAGAAAGGCATCTTGAAGCCGGGAGGGATCGGCAGGCCGGCGGTCAGTTCCCTGGTCTTTTCGGCGACGATGGCCTCGGCCTTGCCCTTGGCATCGGTGTGGGCTGCGACGACGAGATCCTCCAGGATTTCGACATCGTCTTCCTTGAACAGAGACGGGTCGATCTTCAGCGAGATCATCTCGCCCTTGCCGTTCAGGGTGACGGTGACGAGACCGCCGCCCGACTTGCCTTCCGCATGGATGTCAGACATTTCTGCCTGCATCTTTTCCATCTTGGACTGCATTTCCTTGACCTTGCCCATCATTCCCATGATGTCGCGCATCGCCTTCGTTCCTTCTCTGCTGTCTTTTGGTGTTCGATCAGAATTCTATGTCGTCGCCCGGCAGGATATCGCCTTCGTCGGATTCGGCAACGGCTGGGGCGGCGAGCGGTTCATCGCCTGCATCGTCATCCGGATCGGCGCGGACGCGCACGTCGATGATTTTGGCGCCAGGAAACTGCGAAAGGATCGCGGCGACGTCCGGGTCCTGGCTGGCATCGACCATGCGCTGTGCCTGCGCCTTGGTCTCGGCCTCGGTCTCGCTCGGTGCCCCGCCATCGCGGCTGAGGCTGACGACCCAGTGGATGCCGGTCCATTCCTTGAGCTTCAGGGCGAGTTCATTGAGCAGAGTGCCGGGCGCGCCGGGCGCCAGGCTGACATCGAGATGGCCGGGCTCCAGCTTCACCGGCCGCAGGAACGTGCGCACCATGGCCTTCAGCCGGGGATCGCGCTTGACGCCGCAGAGGTCGGCGATATCGCCGATCGACCGGATGGCGACGCTCGGCTTCGGAGCCTCGACGGGCTTTGCCTCGGTGCGCCCTGCAGCGATGGGCTGCGGCGCGGCATCGGGGACGGCGCGCAGCATCGTGGCTGCTCCGCTGTTTGCGCGCGGGGCCGCCTCGGGGGCGTTTCTGGATGTGGCTGGCTGGTAGGCAACGGAAGCGCCAGCGCCGTTGCCGTTACCGTTTCCCGATGGGGTGGGACGCGAACTGCCGCCACCGCCGCTGTCGCTGC
The DNA here is from genome assembly GCF_019355735.1 of Rhizobium sp. B230/85. Lineage (NCBI taxonomy): Bacteria > Pseudomonadati > Pseudomonadota > Alphaproteobacteria > Hyphomicrobiales > Rhizobiaceae > Rhizobium > Rhizobium sp. B230/85. Next base: position 3,621,552 of record NZ_CP072156.1, on the reverse strand, counting down.
CGATTTCGGCCAGGCGCCTTGCGGCATCCTCCGGCGAGGGCAGGTGGGCGGCATGGGCGAGGCGGATCAGCACCATTTCGGCGGCACCCGCCGTGCGCGAGGAGTTTTCTGTCTCCGGAATGCCCTTCAGCAACATTTGCCAGATGCGCGACAGGGTGGTGACTGCAAGCGTTCGGGAAAATTCGAGGCCGCTGATGCGTTCGATCTCGCTCAGCGAGGGGTCGTTGGCCGAGTCGGGCACATATTTCAGGCGCGTCACCAAATGGGTGAAATCGGCAAGATCGGTGAGCACGACGACGGGATTGGCGCCGGCCTCGTACTGGCCATTGAATTCGGCAAGGGCAGCGGCAACGTCGCCTTTGACGATATGCTGGAACAGGTCGACGATACGGGCGCGGTCGGCAAGGCCGAGCATCGAGCGCACGGTATCGGCCTGCACCGAGCCACCGCCATGGGCGATTGCCTGGTCGAGCAGCGACAGGCCGTCGCGGGCGGAGCCTTCGGCGGCGCGGGCGATCATCGCCAGGGCCTCAGCCTCGGCTCGGATGCCTTCCTTGGCGGCTATGGTGGAGAACAGGCCGACGAGATCGGAGGCGCTGATGCGGCGCAGGTCGAAGCGCTGGCAGCGCGACAGCACCGTGATCGGCACCTTGCGGATTTCCGTCGTCGCGAAGATGAATTTGACGTGCTCGGGCGGCTCTTCCAGCGTCTTCAACAGGCCGTTGAAGGCGGCAGTCGACAGCATGTGCACTTCGTCGATGATGTAGACTTTATAGCGTGCCGACACCGGGCGATAGCGAACTTGCTCGATGATTTCCCGGATGTCGTCGATGCCGGTGTGCGATGCGGCGTCCATCTCGATGACATCGACGTGGCGGCCGTCCATGATTGCCTGGCAGTTCTCGCCAAGCATGCGCAGGTCGATGGTGGGCGTGTCGATTTCGGCGGTCTTGTAGTTCAGGGCACGCGCCAGGATGCGGGCGGTCGTCGTCTTTCCGACGCCGCGCACGCCGGTCAGCATGTAGGCCTGGGCGATACGGCCGGTCTCGAAGGCGTTCGTCAGGGTGCGGACCATCGGCTCCTGGCCGACCATCAGGTCCGAAAAATCCTTGGGGCGATATTTGCGGGCCAGTACCCTGTAGCCGGTGCCGGTCGACGCGGCTGAATTTGCTGGTCGCTCGATTTCGCTCATCGCCCTGCTTATCGCCGGGCAAGCCGGACATCGCTATGAGAAAAGGGTGGGAGGCTGGCACGATGACCCGTGCCTGGCTCGTTGGGGCTGCTTCCTTCCGGACCTGACCCGGTTGGCGAGTGGCTCGTCCACCACCAACCTCCCGGAGCGACATATCGGCAATCTCGCCATCAAATGCAAGCACGCCCACAAAAAAACTGCTAAACATTTGAAAAAATACTGGAGGAGACACCATGAGCCCATTCGTGCTCGATGATCGCCTGGCGAAGGACACAGTGTCTGTTGCGATCACAGGTCTTTGCGACCTGCGCCTGATGAAGGATCGCCGCTGGCCATGGCTTGTGCTGGTGCCGCGCCGGCAGGCAATCTCTGAAATTTTCGAGCTTACACCTCTCGACCAGGCCTTGCTCACCTTCGAGACGAATATGGTGTCGAGCGCGTTGAAGAGCGTCACCGGGGCTACGAAAATCAATGTCGGCGCCCTTGGAAATATTGTCAGACAGCTGCATGTTCATGTCATTGCGCGGTCCGAAGGGGATGCGAACTGGCCTGGGCCCGTCTGGGGTCATGGCCATCAGAAGCCCTATGAGGACGACGAGATGCGCGCCTTCATGACCCGAATGCAGAAAGCCCTGTCCCCATGAGCCATTCCCTCTTCACCTCCGACGCGCCCCACCCCGAGCCCAGCAGCCTTACCGCTTTTGCCGAGAACGCACTGAACCGCGACTCTGAGCATCGCGATGAAAGCTCGGTGGAAAAAGCGCTGTCCATCGACGGGACCCATATCCTGGCCTTTGCCGGCGAAAAGCTGGTGCTGAAGCATGACGGCCAGATCCTCGATCCGCTGTTTGCCAAATACGAACTGGCCGAGCTCGATCCGGATTGGGATAATGCGGTGCTGCTTGGCTACAAGAAGAGCGGCGAGCCGCGGCTCGCGGTGCCGGTGGGCATAGGGGCCGATGATCTTGCCAGCCAATACAAGGCGACAGACATGCGGGCGCTGTGGCGCGAGCATCTGTTCGAAGGCGAAATTCTGGGCGAGGCGGCACAGGCTGCCAGCCTCCTCCGCTGGAATAGCGACAACCGTTTTTGCGGCCGTTGCGGATCTGCAAGCGAAGGCCATCTCGGCGGCTACAAGCGCATCTGCACAGCCTGCCAGCACACGATTTTTCCGCGCACCGACCCCGTCGTCATCATGCTCGTCGTCGATGAGGCCCGAGAGCTCTGTCTGCTCGGTCGAAGCCACCACTTCCCGCCGGGAATGTATTCGTGCCTTGCCGGTTTCGTCGAGCCGGGCGAGACGATCGAAAGCGCCGTGCGCCGCGAGACGCACGAGGAATCCGGCATCGCCACCGGCCGCATCCGCTATCATGCCTCGCAGCCGTGGCCGATGCCGCATTCGCTGATGATCGGCTGCTATGCCGAAGCGAAATCCACCGAAATCCACATTGACTCCACTGAGCTCGACGACTGTCGCTGGTTTACGCCGGAGGAGACGCTGGCAATGCTGGAGCGGGTGGATGCATCCGGCCACACCTCGCCACCGAAGGGTGCCATTGCCCACCGGCTGATGCGCGACTGGATCGAGTGGAAGCGCTAGGCGGATATTTGCCATGGCCCGTTCCGAGCGGCTGCTGACTCTCCTGCAGGCCCTGCGTCGCCATCGCCGTCCAGTGACTGGGGCGGCGCTGGCGGAGGAGACGGGCGTGAGCCTGCGGACGCTCTACCGTGATATTGCCAGCCTGCAAGCGCAAGGGGCGCATATCGAAGGCGAGGCCGGCGTCGGCTATGTGCTGAAGCCGGGCTTCATGTTGCCGCCGATGATGTTTTCGCAGGACGAGATCGAGGCTCTGGTGCTCGGTTCGCGGTGGGTGGCGCGTGCCGCCGAGCCGCGACTGGCCGCGGCCGGCGCCGATGCGATGGCCAAGATCGCCGCCGTGCTGCCTGAAGAAATGCGCGACGAAATCGATTCGGCGACGCTGCTGGTCGGTCCGCGCCGCATAAGCGAAGACAAGGCGGACCTTTCGGTCATCCGTCGGGCGATCCGCATGGAGCGCATTCTCGAGCTCAACTATACCGACGAAAGCGGTGCCGTCTCCGTCCGAAGGGTCTGGCCGTTCGCGCTCGGCTATCTCGAGCATATCCGCATCATGGCGGCGTGGTGCGAGTTGCGTGGCGACTACCGGCATTTCCGCACAGACCGGATCGGCGACATGACCGTTCAGGACGGTCGTTATCCCCGCCGTCGGGCGGTGCTGATGAAAGAGTGGCGCGAGATCGACGACTATGCCCGGAATGCATGATGCAGGGCGACCAGATCCTGCAGGTTAGGCGCAGGATCTGGTTCGTCAGGTTGCTGGCGTTTACGCAGGCGCGTCGAAGGTGCCGGGGCTGCGCGGAGTTGCCTTCCACTGGTCCGTCCGTTGAGGGCTAGCCTCCGTCAGCGCCTGGCGTACGCCGGCTGCGTCATGATCCTTCACATAGACAGGCGAGCCCGGTTGCTGGCGCCAGGAGTCGTCCAGACTTCCGGCATCCACAGCGTCGAAACCGATCTCATCGATCAGGCCGATAACGACGGCTTTCGAGGCCTGATCGTTGCCGGCCACTGCAATTGCTATGCGACCCGGCTGGCCCGCCGGCTTGCCAAGCTTGGCGAGGCTCGTGGCGTAGATCATGTTGAATGCCTTCACCACGTCGCGGCCGAGTTGCTTTGCCACCCAGGCGCTTTCCGTCATGCCGTTTTCGATGTCGGCGACCGCGCCGTCGCGTTCGCGGGGATAGTAGTTGTTGGTGTCGATGACGATGGTCTTCGCGGGCACGTTGGCGAAGAGGTCGCGAGGCAGTGACGGGATGGCGTTGAGGGGGATAGTCACGACCACAACGTCCTTGTCAAGCACGCTTGCCTCAACAGTTGCCGCGCGTGCACCTGTCTTCGCGGCTAATTCTGAAAGCGTGGCCGGACCGCGCGAGTTAGCGATATCGACCTGGTGTCCCGCCTTGACAAGCAGGCCTGCGAGCGCGCCGCCGATATTGCCGGCACCGATAATTCCGATTTTCATGTCAAATACTCCGAATTGCCCGTCTCCTTCGTGGAGAGACAAATGCACCATAATTCCTATTCACATCGCGATAAATCGCAATAAGATGGTAACAATCACTACCAGGAGTAGGGAATGGATCGTCTCGTCAGCATGAATGCCTATGTCACGTCGGTGGAGATGGGCTCCTTTGCGTCTGCCGCCAACGTGCTCGGCATCTCGCAGCAGATGGTCGCCAAGCATGTCAATTATCTCGAGGCGCGCCTCGGCGCCCGCCTGCTCTATCGCACCACCCGGCGGCAAAGCGTCACCGAGATCGGTCGGACCTACTATGACCGGTGCAAGCTGGTGCTGGCGGATGCCGACTGGGCCGATGCCGTTGCGGAGCAGGCCAAGGGCACGCCGCAGGGGCGCCTGCGCATCAACGCTCCCGTTTCGTTCGGCTCACAGAGCCTGATCGGTCTCGTAACCCGCTATCTGCGTCGATACCCCGACGTGGAAATCGATCTGGTTCTCGACGACAAGTATGTCGATCCGGTCAAGGAGTCCTTCGAGGCGGTGTTCCGCATCGGGCATGTCGGGGACACGACCCTCACCAAGTACAGGCTTGCGCCGTTTCGCGTCGTGCTCTGTGCCTCGCCGGACTACCTGCGGGAACGCGGAACTCCGACCCATCCTGCCGATCTCGAACACCACGAATGCCTGGGGCAGGCTCTGTGGTCGCAGCCGGAGAACTATCACTGGCGTTTCGAGATGAGCGACAGCGTTTATGAACCGAAGGTGCAGGGGCGCTTGCGGGTGAACGATGCAAAGGGGTTGCTCTCGGCTGCGGTGGGCGGTTTCGGCATCGCGCTGATTGCCCACGACCACGCGCGGGACATGCTGGCCGATGGTCGTCTCGTCAGGGTGCTGGCGGACTACCGGACGGAGACGCGACCGATGCATCTTCTTTTCCACCCCGACCGCCGCCAGACCCCGAAACTCAAAAGCTTTATCGAGGCCGTCATGGAGGAGTTCGGCGAGGCGAAAGCGGGTGGCGCAACATAGAAGAACAACTCAGATGCCTTGCCCACGCTGCTGCCATAAACTGTCAGTGGTTGCTGCTATCGTTGCTCCATCGACAACAAGGAGCAGCGACAATGACTAATCCCAATCTCATCATTCTCTACGTCAAGGACCCGGCCGAGAGCGTCGTTTTCTATCGCGGCCTTCTTGGTCGCGAACCCGTAGCGGATTCGCCGAATTATGCCGCCTTTGCGCTCGATAGCGGTTTCATGCTCGGGCTCTGGCGTCGTAGTTCTGTGGAACCTCAGCCTTCAGCGCTTGGAAATCGCGGAGAAATCGGCTTTGCCCTGCCGGGCAAGGGCAGCATTGCCGCCCATTACCGGGAATGGTGCAGCCAGGGAATGCCGATTGCGCAGGAGTTGACGACGATGGATTTCGGAGAGACCTTCGTGGCGCTCGATCCCGATGGCCATCGCCTGCGTGTTTGCGAACCGGATCAGTAGGCTGCACCGCAGTTCCGCATCAGTTCAGGGTGAGGTCGCTTTCACATTCATCGCGGGCTTCATCGAATTCATCGATATGCGCGACTGCCATGCTGCGAAAGTCCGGATCGGTGATCTCATCCAGGGACCGCGGCATGCCGTGGTCTCTGATCATGGTCTTGAGAACGGATACCAGATGTGTGCTCTTATCTTCCGACATGCTTTTCAACCTTCATCGTAGTGGATAGGTAGTAAGCTAACTACTTAGCACATTGCACTGCAACATGCCCATTCACATATTGATGATCTGCCGTGAGCTTGGTGCATGGAACCGTGGTGCATTACGGGTAAATGAGACTGCGGATACCAACGCGGTGCAGGGGTAGACGGGGAGTGGGGCTAATGGCATTCGACTGGCATAGCAGTGAAATCACGCGCGCGACGCCGGTGACGGCATCCTACCGCAACACGCAGAACGTCCGTCGATTTTTCCAGGCGCAATGTGGCGACGGATTCAGGTTCGACCGCCCCTTCATGGCCTGGCTTAAGACGGCTGTCGGCCAGACTATGGGCAGTGCTGCCGACGAGTGGTGCCGGCGCGAGGCTGCAAAGCGTCAGCCAGCATCACCTGCAGCGACCGATGCGTGATCCTATCAGCCCTCGTACTGCTCGTCGGTGACGTGCTCGAGCCAATCGACGACCTTGCCGTCAAGCGCTTCGGCGATGGCGACATGGCTCATGGCTGTTGAAGGTGCAGCACCGTGCCAGTGTTTCTCACCCGGCGCGAACCAGACGATGTCGCCGGGGCGGATCTCTTCGATCGGGCCGCCCTCTCGCTGCGTACGGCCGAAGCCGGAGAGCACGAGCAGGGTCTGGCCGAGCGGGTGCGTGTGCCAGGCGGTGCGTGCGCCGGGTTCGAATGTGACGGTGGCGCCGCCGATCCGGGCGGGATCTTCGCCCTTGAACGGTGCATCGATGCGCACCGTGCCGGTGAAGTAATCGGATGGGCCCTTGGCCGATGGAAGCGAACCGCTGCGGGTGATCTTCATGGAACTCTCCTGTTGCGCGGCATTTCCCTGCCGCCGGTAATCGTTACTTAGCGCGCGGAATGCACCGGATCAGGTGTGTGCACACTCAATTCGGAAAGTCAGATGATGGGCTCGTTGGCAAGGGCTTTTTGCGGCATCGCTTCAGCGTCGATGCGTTTGGACATATTGAGCCCAGTGACGCGAAAGCCGCCGACGGCGTATAGGTGTTGAGCGCGCGCGTTATCGGCAGCCACACGCAGCTTGATCTCCGTGTATCCCTGTTGCCGCATCATCGCTTCCAGGGCAGCCAGAGCAGAGTGACCGCGACCTTGTCCCCGGTACTTTGGAAGTATGCAGAAGTCGCAGACAAAAGCCGATTGGTGGTCTTTGTCGGAGCGATACCAGAGATAGCCAATGGGTTGCGCTGGGTTCTGCTCGCTGAATATGCAGAGCAATTCCTGGCCTGCGGTTTGCGGGCCGGCCGGAAGCTCCGCCGCGACCTCGCGCTCAGCCCGTATCCGCGCAGCGGCCGAAGACATGGCATAGTTCTCAGCAATTTCATCTGCGTAGTCAGCGATGAAGTAATCCAGGTATGCGGGGAACTCTGCGGGAAGCATAGGCTGGAAGGTGATCATGAGGGTCCATTCAATTGCCGGTCTGCTGCAGGAGCCATGCGTTCTGCGCGTTATCCCGGCATGGAGTGTGGCCGGATGCTAATCCTTGGCCAGCATGGCTGCACGCAGCGTGTCGTTGATGCGGTCCTGCCAGCCGGGACCGTCTTCCTGGAAGTGGGCGAGCACGTCGCTGTCGAGCCTGATCGACACCATCTCCTTCGTGTTGGGCACGGCAGGGCGCTCGACTGCAGGGGCGACGGGCTTCTTTGTCGGTTTGAATAGCGCCTCTGCGGCGTCCATCGGGCTGACCGGGCGGCGGGGTGGCGTGGCCATGGCGTTTTCCTTCTGTGTGACGGTCGGCAGTTGCAATGCCTACATCGAGCCGCGCGTCGGGTGGCCTTTGTAGACGCCGAGGATGCGGACCTTTTCGGAGAAGAACCGCAGTTCCTCCAGCGCCTGTCGGACGTTCGGGTCCGACGGATGGCCTTCGATGTCGGCGTAAAACTGGGTGGCCACGAACTTTCCGCCGAGCTGGTAGCTCTCGAGCTTGGTCATGTTGATGCCGTTTGTGGCGAAACCGCCGAGCGCCTTGTAGAGGGCGGCCGGGATGTTGCGGACATTATAGACGAAAGTCGTGACGATCTTTTCTTCCTTCGATGTGCGCTCGGCCCAAGCCTCGTCGCGGGCCAGCACGACGAAGCGTGTCGTGTTGCTTTCGACATCCTCGACATTCTCGGCGATGATGTCGAGATGGTAGAGGTCGGCGGCCAGCCGGGGGGCCAGCGCCGCCATCGAGCGGTCGCCTGTTTCCTGCACCAGCTTGGCAGCGCCCGCAGTGTCGCCGGCGATGACCGGCTTCCAGCCGTTGGCCCGAACGATCTTGCGGCATTGTCCGAGCGCATGGATGTGGCTGTGGACGGTGCGGATCTCGTCACGGGTAACGCCCGGGAGCACCATCAGCTGGAAGCGGATCGGCATGAAATATTCGCCGATGATGTGCAGGTTGGATTCCGGCAGCAGGTGGTGGATGTCGGCAACACGGCCGGCGATGGTGTTTTCGATCGGGATCATCGCCAGATCGGCATCGCCATTGTCGACAGCGGTGAACGCATCCTCGAAGGTCTGGCACGGCAGCGGCTGCATGTCGGGAAACATGTCGCGGCATGCCATGTCGGAATTGGCGCCGTATTCGCCCTGAAAGGCAATCTTGTTGGTCTTGGCTGTCATGAAAAATCCGTCAGAGAGAGGCGCCGGAGAGCATTCGGCGGGCCTTTTCGAGGTCGGCCGGAGTATCGACACCCAGCGGAACCGTGTCAACGATCTCGGCGTCGATGCGCATGCCGGCTTCGAGCGCGCGCAGCTGCTCGAGCGATTCGCGTTTTTCCAGCGTCGATGGGGCAAGCGTCACGAAGCGCTCGAGCGCCGCGCGGCGATAGGCGTAGAGGCCGATGTGATGGTAGAGCGGCCCCTTGCCATGGGGGGCGGTGGCGCGGGTAAAATAGAGTGCCCTCAGCCGGCTGTCCGACAGCGGCGAGCCGACGATCTTGACGACGTTGGGATTGGTCTTTTCCTCCTCGTCGCGGATTTCCACCGTCAGCGTCGCAATATCGACGGCTGTATCTTCGAGCGGCTTCAGGGCAGCGCGGATCGTGGCGGGGTCGATGGTCGGCAGGTCGCCCTGGACATTGACGATTGTCTCGATGCGACCGTCCGGATCGACAGCGCGCAGCGCCTCGTGAATGCGATCGGAGCCGGATTGATGGTCCTCGCGGGTCATCACCACCTCGAAACCTGCGTCTCTTACGACGTCGAACGTGTCGGAATGGTCGACGGCGACGACGATGCGACCGATAGCCGCTTCGCGCGCGCGCATGGCAACCTGTACGATCATGGGCAAGCCGGCAATGTCGGCCAACGGTTTGCCCGGCAGCCGGGTAGACGCCAGACGGGCGGGGATGAGGACCAGCGTCTTGCCGATATCGAGGTACGTCATTGTTGGCCTTTTATTCCCGTCGGAAAAATGTCAAAAAGTGTGATGTTCCGAGCTGGGTGGAGAGTTTTGTAAGGGACAGTCAGAAGACACAGGTTTCGGCCGAATTCAAGATGGGGCCGGCGGGTTTGCCGGGGAGGGGAACATAGCAGATGAATTCATCCTACGTGAACATGGGACTCGGTGCGCTTCTGGCGACGTTGTTCGTGTTGAAGTCGGTGTCGCTGGTGTCCGGCGCGCTGTTTGCTTCGGAGCCGCCGGAAAAGCCGGGCTTTATCATTGTCGCCGACGAGACGGCACCGGCTGGCGGTGCCAGCGGCAAGACTGCTGCGGCAGCGCCGGAAACGCCGATTGCCCAGCTGTTGCAGAAGGCCGATGCCAAGGTTGGCGAAACCATCTTCAAGAAGTGTCAGGCCTGTCATGACGGCAGCAAGGGCGGGCCGAACAAGGTCGGGCCGAACCTTTACGGCATTGTCGACCGGCCGATCGCCGCGCATGAGGGCTTTGGCTATTCCGCAGCCATCAAGGATTTTTCCAAGGGCAGCTCGGAAAAGTGGACGTACGACCATCTCACGCATTTTCTGGCGGCGCCGAAGAAATACATTCCGGGCACGGCAATGGGCTTTGCGGGCCTGCCGAAGGAAACCGACCGCGCCAACGTCATCGCCTATCTCCGGACGCTGGCCGATACGCCGGCACCGCTGCCGGATGCTGCCGCCGCGCCGGCGCCCGCTACCAACTGAGCCTGATCCGGCGACAAAGCCCGGCCATCCGTGGCCGGGTCCTCACGTCCGCCTGCCCTGCCACTGGATCGTGCGTCGGCCCTGATCGGCAAGCGCGTCGGCGCGCTCGTTGCCGTCTATGCCGAAGTGGCCTTTGCACCAGTCGATCCTGATAAGCGCATTTTGCGACAGCTTTAGATCGAGTGCCTTCCAGAGCTCCGCATGGGCGATCGTCCTTCGCCGGACGTTCGGGTTGGCGTCGATCTTTTTCCAGCCGTTGCCTTTCCATATCTGTCGAAAGGCGTTGCAGCCCCTGACGGCGTAGAGCGAATCGGACCAGACGACGACGGGCTGTTCGGCGGCATTGCTCGCGATCCAGGCGACGGCCTCCAGCACAGCCATGATTTCCATCGCATTGTTGGCGGTCTTTGCGACGCCGCCGCAGCCCGAGGATATCTCGAGTCCATCGCGATACACGACATAGGCCCAGCCTCCATCGCCGGAACCGGGCTCGACGCAGCCGTCGGTGAAGACATGAAGTCCGTGCAGCACAGCCACTGGATCGGCTTGCAAGGATTGAGTAGGCGTGGCGGTCAATGGGTTGGCCTATCGGAGACGTCGCTGGAGAACTGGAACATCCTAACCCGGATACATTGCGCGTTGCCAACCTCGAATGCTGTGGCCGCCGCTTACCTCGGCCACGAGCGGGATGCTGCATTGCATAATCGGCACACCCTGCGACCTCGACAAGATAGCCGAAGCATGACGTTCTGCGCGCTTATGCCAATGTGAGTCTTTTGATGCCAAATTCGCAGTCGTTGCCTGAAATCCATCGCGGCACCATACCTCTGATGGCCGCCGCCTGTGGCGTCATGGTCGGCAATATCTATATCTGTCAGCCTCTGCTCGGCCAGATCGCCGTCAGCTTCGGCGTTCCCGAGCATGTGTCGTCGCTGGTCGCGGTGGCGACCCAGGTCGGCTACGCGTTCGGCATTCTCCTGCTGGTGCCGCTCGCCGATATTGCCGAGCCACGCAGGTTGCTGCGCTGGCTGATGGCGCTGACGGCGATCGGCCTTCTCGGAGCGGCGCTTGCGCCCGGTATCGGCGTGCTTGTCGGTGCCAGCGCCTGTCTTGCGCTGGTCACCGTCGTGCCACAGGTGCTGATCCCGCTCGCCACCTCGCTGGTGCCGGCAGAAAAGCGGGGCCGGGTCGTCGGTACGATGACCACCGGCCTGGTCATGGGCATCCTGTTGTCGCGCACAGTCTCCGGTCTTGTGGCGGGATATACCGACAGCTGGCGTGCGTCGTACGGCCTTGCTGCGGTTCTCACGCTGATTCTTTTCTTCTTCGTTCCGGCCTTCATGCCGCAGCGACCGCAGACGATGCAGAAAATGAGCTATGGCAAGCTGCTGGCCTCGCTTGTGCCGCTGTTGAAGCACCGGCCGCTGCTGTTGTCGATGGGGATGAATTTCCTGGCTTTCGGCGCTTTTTCGGCATTCTGGGCGACGCTGGCATTCCATCTCGCGAGCCCTGCCTTCGGCCTCGGAGCCGCCGCTGCCGGCCTTTTCGGGCTGTGGGGTGCCCCCGGTGCGCTGATGGCGCCGATTGGAGGGCGACTTGCCGACCGCTGGGGTTCCTCGCGGGTGAATGCTCTTGCCTTCTGCGCCCTGCTCGCCAGTTTCGCGATTGCTGCCACCCTGGGGACGACACACCTGCTGGCATTGGTCGTTGCCGTCAACCTGCTCGATTTCGGCCTGCAGAGCGGCCAGATCGCCAACCAGACGCGGATCTTTGCCATCGGTCATGAGATCCGCGGCCGGTTGAACACAATGTATATGGTTTCGACGTTTTCCGGTGGTGCACTCGGCGCATTCGCCGGTGGCATGGCCTGGACGCTTGCCGGATGGATCGGCGTTTGCCTCGTCTGCGTCTGCCTGATCTGTCTCGCCGCAACGCTGCTGGGTGTTTCGCTCTTCTTCGGGGTACGGCGAACGTCTGCCGGCGTTCGTTAGTCGATCCGGAAAAAAGGCACAAAAAAAGCGGGCATTGCCCGCTTTTCCGCAGCCGGTCATCCCGGCGATCTGCTTCCATCGCCGTCTGCCAGTACATCCGTGGTCAGCGCGTTCAATGGAAGCCAGGGTTTCTCACCCCAAGCGATAAAGGCTCTAACGATCTACCGACCGTCCATGCCTGTCGCCTGATGAATATGTACACGGCGAAAGTGACGGCTCTGTGACCACTTGGCATTTCTTGGACGGGCGGTGGCGATTCCACCTTCCAAACTTTTCAAAACCCGATATGACCGGACACCGGCGAAGACAGTGACCGGGGTTCCATTTTGATGACACGTTTCGATGTACTCACCGTTGGCAATGCCATCGTCGATATTATCGCCCGGTGCGACGACCAGTTCCTGATCGACAACGCCATCACCAAGGCGGCGATGAACCTGATCGACGCTGAGCGTGCCGAATTGCTCTATTCCCGCATGGGACCGGCCATCGAAGCCTCCGGCGGCAGCGCCGGCAACACGGCGGCAGGCATTGCCAATTTCGGCGGCAAGGCTGCCTATTTCGGCAAGGTCGCCAAGGACCAGCTCGGCGAAATCTTTACCCACGATATTCGCGCGCTCGGCGTCCACTACGAGACCGCACCGAAAGAGACGTTTCCGCCCACGGCCCGCTCGATGATTTTCGTTACCGAGGACGGCGAGCGATCGATGAACACCTATCTCGGTGCCTGCGTCGAGCTCGGACCCGAGGACGTGGAAGCCGATGTCGTTGCCGATTCCAAGGTCATTTATTTCGAGGGCTATCTCTGGGATCCGCCGCGCGCCAAGGATGCGATCCGCGAATGCGCCCGTATCGCCCATGAAAACGGCCGCGAGGTCTCGATGACCCTCTCCGACAGCTTCTGCGTCGGCCGTTACCGGGACGAATTTCTCGAGCTGATGCGCTCTGGCACCGTCGATATCGTTTTTGCCAACCGTCAGGAGGCACTCAGCCTCTACGAGACAGAGGATTTCGAGGAAGCGCTGACGCTGATCGCCCGCGATTGCAAGATTGCCGCTGTGACAATGAGCGAAGACGGGGCTGTTATCCTACGCGGCAGCGAGCGCTACGAAGTCGACGCCATCGAGCTGGACGAGCTTGTCGACACGACAGGGGCTGGCGATCTGTTCGCCTCCGGCTTCCTCTACGGCTACACGCAGGGACGGGAACTCCGCGATTGCGGCAAACTTGGCTGCCTGGCGGCAGGTACTGTGATCCAGCAGATCGGCCCCCGGCCTGACAAGTCTCTGTCGAAGCTGGCCAAGGAAGCCGGGCTTATTTGAAGGCCTCTCCGGGATAGGCGCCCCAGATTTCCGATTGCGCCACCCAGCCCTCGGTTCCATCGGTTGTCGTCTTGCACCAGGTGCCGTTGCATTCGCGCACATCGAGGACGACGCCGGGCTCGAGCTTGGCAATAACGGAACTCGACGGCTGCGGATCCCGGCGCATGTTGACGTAGACTTCCTTGCCTTTGCCCTTCATCCACGGGGCGGCGATCGCGGCGCGCGAGCCTGACAGCAGCGACTGGTTGACCCAGCCCTCCGTGCCGTCGGCATCCCGTACCTGGCGCCAGTTGTCGTATTCCTGGATGATTTCGACGGGCAGGCCGGCGCGGGTATAGAGCCATGAGACCGCGTAATCGCTGCTCGGGCCGATGCGCAGGTTGACGCGCTTCGACTTCAGCGTCACGAAGCGTGGCAGCGGCAAGCCGCTGGCACCCTTGGCTGCCTGGGCGTTGGCGATCTGGGTCGAGCCGGCCATCATCATCAGGCCGAGTGCCAATGCCGTGCAGGATTTGAACATGGTGCTCCGCATCAGAATTCCGTTCGATTACCTTGGCGCGCTGCCCGGGCGCGCTTCGTTCCGGCCATCCGCAAATGCGTGGACGCCGAAAGCGACTTCTGTTTGTCTTCGACTGCGGGTCTGGTAGAACTGCCCGCAACGTTAAAATTATGTCTGGTCTTGGTTAAGGACCTCTGAACAAGGCATCGCAGGGCGTCATGACAACGAAGAAAAAACCAAAAGTCTATCTGACGCGCAAACTTCCCGACGCGGTCGAGACGCGGATGCGCGAGCTGTTCGACGCCGAGCTCAACATCGACGACCGGCCGCGCACCGCCAGCGAACTGGCGGCGGCGATGCAGACGGCCGATGTGCTGGTGCCGACGGTGACCGACAGGATCGATGCGGCCCTTATCGAACAGGCGGGCCCGCAGCTGAAACTTATTGCCGGCTTCTCGAACGGCACCGATCACATCGACGTGGACGCTGCGGCGCGAAAGGGTATCACCGTAACCAACACGCCGGGCGTGCTGACCGAAGATACTGCCGACATGACGATGGCGCTTATCCTCGCCGTGCCGCGGCGATTGGCCGAGGGCGCGCGGGTGCTGACTGACAAGCCCGGCGAATGGGCCGGCTGGTCGCCGACATGGATGCTCGGCCGCAGGCTCTCCGGCAAGCGCATCGGTATCGTCGGCATGGGCCGCATCGGCACCGCCGTCGCCCGCCGTGCCAAGGCCTTCGGCCTTTCGATCCACTATCACAACCGCAGCAAAGTCAGCCCGGAGACCGAGGACGAGCTGGAGGCGACCTACTGGGACAGCCTCGACCAGATGCTCGCCCGCGTCGATATCATCTCGATCAACTGCCCCTCGACACCAGGCACCTATCATCTGATCTCGGCAAGACGGCTGGCGCTGCTGCAACCAACCGCCTTCATCGTCAACACCGCGCGGGGCGACATCATCGACGAGCCGGCCCTGATCAACATCCTGCGCGACGGCAAGATCGCCGGCGCCGGCCTCGACGTCTTCTCCAACGAGCCGGCCGTCAACCCGAAGCTGATCAAGCTCGCCAACGAAGGCAAGGTCGTGCTCCTGCCGCATATGAGCTCTGCCACCATCGAGGGCCGCATCGAGATGGGCGACAAAGTGATCATCAACATCCGCGCCTTCATGGATAGCCACAGGCCACCCAACCGGGTGTTGCCGGGGCGCTGAGTTTCCTCGGGTCAGGCCCGAGGATCCGCGGGCAAGCGCTCGTCTTTAGCGATGGCTAACCTGCCGGCAGCAAGGACTTCCGCATTTCGATCGAGGTGGTCCGGTCGAAGCCGGGATGGGCGTTTTCGGCGGTCTTGCAAAAACCCAAGGCGGCAAATGTTGCGTGATTTTCGACGAGTTCGATACGTGTTTCGAGCCGCAGCGCCGGAAGTTTTTTGCGCCGCTCGAGCTGTTCCGCAGCCTCGATGAGCCTTCGACCTATACCTCGGCCCTGCAGTGTCGGCAGAACCGCCAGCTTGCCTATGTAGAGGCAATCGGGTTCCAATCGACAAAATATACAGCCGGCTAAGATCTTCTCCTGCATGGCTATAAAACTGATTTCGGCTCCGGCCTTTTGTCGCAATGACTGGGCTGTCAGGGCTTTTGCCGACGAGGGTGGGTCGATGCGGCCTTCCATGCCGGCAAATGAGATCTGGATGAGCGTCAGCAAGGCGTCCCAACCGGTAAAGTCTTCGTCCAGTCGGTGCAGTTCCAGGCCGCTCATGATCCAGCGGTGCCACCCACCTTAGCCGGCTTGGTGCGCCTTGCATAACGGATGGTGTCGAACCTTGCAGCAAGCGCGTCGTAGAGCAGCAGCCGGCCGATCAGCGGTTCTCCGATGCCAGTAACGAGCTTGATGGCTTCCGTCGCCATCAGCGTGCCGATGACGCCGGTGAGCGCGCCTATGATGCCGGCCTCGGCGCAGGAGGGGATCAGGCCCTCCGGTGGCGGGGCTGGAAACAAATCGCGGTAGGTCGGGTTGAGACGGCCGTCAGGGCCGGTTTCATAGGGCTTCAACACGGTCAGCGATCCGTCGAAGCGGCCGACGGCACCGGAAACGAGCGGCTTGCCGGCGGTATGTGCGGCGTCAGCAGCCGCATAGCGGGTATCGAAATTGTCGGAGCCGTCGACCACGAGGTCGAAGCCGGCGAGTTGCCGCATTGCCGTCTCGGCTGCAAACCGCTCCTCGAAGCGGATGGTGCGGATATGGGGGTTCAGCCGCGCGATGGCGTCAGCGGCACTTTGCGTCTTCAGTTCGCCGATGGTACCGGTGTCGTGGATCACCTGGCGCTGCAGGTTCGACAGCGATACGCGGTCGTCGTCGGCGATGCCGAGCGTGCCGATGCCGGCGGCGGCCAGATATTGCAGCACCGGCGCCCCGAGGCCACCGGCGCCGATGACCAGGATACGGGCTGCCTTCAGCTTCTGCTGGCCGGCGCCGCCGATCTCGGGCAGCAGGATATGGCGGCGGTAGCGCTCGATTTCATCGGGGTTCAAGGGTTCCATGTCATCATCCTATCATTCGCATCCGGCTCGCGCAAAAGCGGTGCGTCATGGCTGGACGGCACCGTGATCGACGCCCAGGAACTGGGCGCGCTCACCGAGCGCCGAAAACATGCCCCGGTCGGTGCCGGTCATGAAGGCCTGGCCGCCGAGACCGTCGATCAGGTCGAACAGCGCCGCCCGGCGGTTTTCATCGAGATGGGCGGCAATCTCGTCGAGCAGCAACACGGGCGCGTGGCCTGTCAAATTGCCGACCAGTCGGGCATGCGCCAGCACGAGACCGACCAGCAGAGCCTTCTGTTCACCGGTCGAGCAGCGCCCGGCGTCCATGTCTTTTTCGAGATGGCGAACCTTGAGGTCGGCGCGGTGCGGCCCATCCAATGTTCGTCCTGCGCCGGCGTCGCGGCAGCGGCTGTCGCGCAGCATGTCGGCATAGCGGTCCTCGAGATCGACGGCGGGGCCATCAAGCCCGCCATCGAGAAAACCGGAGAGGGTGAGGGAGGCCGAGGGAAAGGGGGTCGCCTCGCGGCTGGCGTCGATCAGGCCCGACAGCAGTCCGAGCATCTCCTCGCGGGCAATCGCCATCGCAATCCCGAGGCTTGCCATCTGCTGCTCGATGCCGGAAAGCCAGGCAGGGTCGAAACGACCTTCGGAGAGCAGGCGGTTGCGGCTGCGCATGGCGCGCTCGAAATCGGTGGCCCTGCGGCCATGTGCCGGATCGAGCGACAGGACCAGCCGGTCGAGAAAACGCCGGCGGTCGGAGGAGCCGCCGGTAAAAAGTCCATCCATGGCCGGCGTCAGCCAGGCGACACGCAGGTGGTCGGTCAATTCGTCGACGGTTCTGGCCGTGGTGCCGTTGATACGCAGGCGGCGGACTGCTGTCTCGTCCGTTGTATCGACGCCGGTGCCGATCTCGACCCTGCCGTCCATACCCTCGATCTCCGCAAAGATGGAGAAGCCATTGGCCGCCCCGACCCGGGTGATATCGCCATAGGCGGCGCGCCTGAGGCCGCGGCCCGGCGACAGCAGCGAGACTGCTTCCATCAGGTTCGTCTTGCCGGCCCCGTTATCGCCGGTCAGCACCACATGCCGCCCGTCCAGATCCAGCGCCGCTGCCGCATAGTTGCGGAAGTCGGTGAGTTTCAGGCGCGAGAGGGAGACCTTATGCGGCATCGGGATCCGGGATTCGTGTGTCCGGTGAGAGCTATGCCGATCGGTGCGGAATGGCAAGGTACGGCTGGAAAAGCTTGTCGCGTGACAGGCGTTTTGGTGGGAAGGGGATGATAGGTAGTTAGTCTCGACATGCATATCGTCACGCCACCGTCACGCCTAATGCCTAGCGATACATTTTAACCCGCGCTTCTTCGAGTTCAAATTCATGTCAGTTTACAAGCCACGCATCATCGTAGTCGGCGCCGGCATAATAGGCGCTGCCATAACTTATCACCTTGCGATGATGGGTGGCGAGGTCGTGCTTATAGATGAGAGAAGCCAGCCAGGCGGTGGCGTTACCGGGCAGTCTTTCGGCTGGATAAATGTCATAAACGGAACGCCCGGAGATCGTGCTTATATTCTCTGGCGAGAGGCGATCGAGGAGTATCGCCGCCTGAAGTCCGTCTTGCCTGAAGCCCTTGCGGAGGCCCGCAAAGGATCGCTTCTTTGGAAGGCAACACCAGAGCAGACAGAGGAATTCGGGAATCTCCACAAGCTTGCCGGCGAAGACGTGACACTTTTGGAGGGCCGTGCCATCGCCGAGATGGAGCCGTGTTTGCGTCGGGTGCCCGAGCTTGCCGTTTATTCTCCGCGCGATCTGGCGGTCGACCCTGCGCGACTGGCTGCGGTGTTCGTCAGCGCGGCTGTTACGGCGGGCGCATCGGCGCGATTGGGAGGCAAGGTCGCTTCCGTGGAAACCTGCAACGGTCGCGTCACTGGCGTCAAGTTTGCGGACGACGTGATCAAAGCCGATGTCGTGGTGTTGGCTGCAGGAGCTAGCATCAGTACGCTAACAGGTGAGTTGGGTATCGACACCGGCATCGCGGTGTCGCCAGCCTTGCTCCTGCGCTACTTCTGCAGCGCGCCTTTTATCAGCCATATACTCCGCAGCCCACAGCTGGAAGTTCGTCAAGCTGGCAATAATATGCTCATGGTTGCCAAGTCCTATGTGGACGACGGGGACGTCAACGGACCGTCGACCATCGGCAAGCGAATGCTGGAAGTGATAAGAGACGAGCTCGACTTACCCGGTGATACGGCCATGGCAACCGCCACCATAGGCGGGCGACCAACGTTTCCCGACGGCATGCCGCGTGTCGGCTTCCTGCCGCAGATGACTGGCCTCTATATCGCGGGAGGCCATCCGGGTGTCATTCTTGCCCCACTCATTGGACGCCTGGCGGCAGAAGAAATACTTACGGGCAAGCGGACGGCGCTCATACCAACTCCTCTATGAGCCGGCCCGCCTGACGTGCCGCCAGCACCTGTGTCGATGAGTAGCTTCAATCTTGCGGCCATACGCTAAATAGGGTACCCCCCTATTCTACCAATCAGGAATTTTCCAACATGACCCTGTCGCACGATCACGGCCGCACGTTGGGCGCTGCCCATGACCATTTGTTTCTCGGTGAAAACCATGCTCGCAACGAGCGTCGCACCTGGCTCGTCATTGCCATCACGGCATCGATGATGGTGATCGAGATCGTTGCCGGGAATATGTTCGGCTCGATGGCGCTGGTGGCGGATGGCTGGCATATGTCCACGCATGCTGCAGCCATGCTGATCGCCGCGCTGGCCTATCTTTACGCCCGCAGGCACGCCAATAATCCGCGGTTTTCCTTCGGTACCGGCAAGCTCGGCGATCTCGCGGGCTTTGCCAGCGCGGTTGTACTGGCGCTGATCGCTCTGATGATTGCGTGGGAGAGTTTCTTGCGCCTGCGGTCGCCGGTTTCCATCAACTTCCAAGAGGCGATCTTCGTGGCCGTGGTCGGCCTGCTTGTCAATATCGTCTGCGCATGGCTTCTCAGGGACGATCACCATCATAGCCATGGCCACCACCATTCCCATGACCATGCTGGACATCATGGGGATCATCATGGGCATGGGGGCAAGGACCAGAACCTACGTGCCGCCTATGTCCATGTGCTGGCGGATGCGCTGACATCTGTTCTGGCGATAGGCGCGCTCGTGCTCGGAAGCATTTATGGCTGGCTCTGGCTTGACCCGGCCATCGGCATCGTCGGCGGTATCGTCATCGCGCGCTGGTCCTGGGTACTTGTCCGCGACAGCGGGCGCGTTCTGCTCGATTACCAGAGCGATGACGAGGACCTGCCGGAGGAGATCAAGGACATCATGACCCGCGAGGGGGCGGAGATCCTCGATCTTCACGTCTGGCAACTCGGGCCCGGCCATCACGGCGCCATCGTCTCGATCGTTACCGATAACCCGCACGCGCCGTCCTACTACCGTGAAAAACTGGCTGCGATCCACGATCTTTCGCATGTGACGGTCGAGGTCGAAGCCCGTGCGGCCTGAGTATCGCGGCGTCGTCGGGAGAGCATTCAAATGAGCCACACGATCCGGGAAAAGCAGAAACTCATCAACCGGGTGCGGCGCATCCGTGGTCAGATGGAAGGCGTCGAACGGATGCTAGAGGACGAAAAGGGCTGTGAAGAGGTTATGCAGCTGATCGCCGGCGTCCGCGGTGCGATTAATGGCCTGATGGGCGAGGTGATGGAAGATCACATCCGCATGCACCTTGCGGCAGCGGACCTCCGCCAAGCGGAGCGCGAGGAAGGCGCGGCGGAACTCATCGATGTCGTGCGCACCTATCTGAAATAGCAGCGGTAGGTGAGGGGACTTCCTCCCCCCGATACTTGCCGTCATTCTGCGGGACGGGTCGCCCCAGCCGACCTCAATGCGCAAGCGGTGTCCGCAAAGGTTGAGCGTCTTCCTGCCGGCCCTTTGTCCGGGCGTTCGCCGCATCTTCCAAGAGTTTCGCAAAATCACGCAGCGGCACCCGATCGGCGCGCAGCATCAGGCGGATCATCGGGTCTCTCAACATCTCCGACATGGTCAATTCGGCGGCGTGCATAGCGATCTCCTCGTTTGCCGAAGGGATAAACGGGGAGCATTACAACCGGGTGTCAGCCAATTGACATTACGGTGGTAAAATCGTGGCCGGAATGTTTCCGTTCGGGCACTGCCTCAGCCGACTGGCAGCGTGGGCATGCACTTCGCCCAGCCGAAACTCACAGGCGAGCGCCTAAACGGTCATATCGAGCGTCTTCTCCTTCTCGATGTAGGCTCGCTGCTGGTCGATGATATAGTCGCGGACGATCGGGGCGGCATCGCGGGAGCGGGATAGCTGCATGTGAAACACGAGCTGGCTTCCCGTGCGGAACATCATCTCGGCGCTGATCAGATAGAATTCCCACATCCGGGCGAAACGCTCGTCATAGAGGGCCACCACCTTGTCGCGGTTGGTCTCGAAGCGGGATGCCCAATGCTGCAGCGTCGTCGCGTAATGCACGCGCAGGAACTCGAGGTCGGTCACCCACAGGCTGTTGCGCTCGACGACCTCGAACACTTCCGACAGCGCCGGCGAATAGGCGCCGGGGAAGATGTATTTGCGCAGCCAGGCGCTGGCCATGCCGGGTGGGCTCATATGGCCGATGGAGTGCAGCACGGCGACACCGTCATCCGGCATCAGTGAATTCAGCTTGGCAAAGAACTCGTCGTAATGATGGACGCCGACGTGCTCGAACATGCCGACCGAGACGATGCGATCAAAGGACCCGATGACATCGCGGTAGTCGCGAAGCTCGAACGTGACGCGGTCGCCAAGGCCTGCCTTGCGTGCCCGCTCGGTGGCAAGTGCCTGCTGTTCGCGGGAAAGGGTGACGCCGAGAACCTCGATGTCTTCCAGCTTGGCGAGATAAAGCGCCAGATCGCCCCAACCGCAGCCGATATCGAGGACCTTCATGCCTGGTTTCAGACCGAGCTTGCTCGCCAGCAGCCTGAGCTTGTTGCGCTGCGCCTGCTCCAGCGTTTCGCCAGGCTCGCGGAAATAGGCGCAGGAATAGAGCATGTTTTCGTCGAGGAAGAGTTTGTAAAACTCGTTTCCGATATCGTAGTGGTGGGCGACGTTCTGTTGCGCCTGGCCCTTCCTGTTCGACTGCTGGCGCTTGCGGAACCTCATCTTGATAGTACGCAGCATTTTCTGGATCGGATAGGAGCCGAGCGACAGGCGGTTGATCGAGAACAGCGTGAGGAAGTCACGCAATGTCGATCCTTCCTCGAAGCGCATGGTGCCGTCCATATAGGCCTCGCCGGCAGCAAGTTCGGCATTAAAGACCAGTGTCCTGTAGAGTTTTTTGTCCGTCAGCCTCATCGTGACGTGGGGGCCTTCGGTGCCGGAAAATACGTGGCGCTTGCCGTCTGCGTCGATGACCGTCAGCCGGCCCTTGCGAATGAAAGCCTTCATCATATGCGAAAGCGGAAACATGCAGTTTCTCTCGTCAAATCACTGCCTCGGCTGAGTTGCCGGGCTCAATTAGTATATCCTATCATTGGGTTGACGAAAAAGGCGAGAGGTATTGCGACACAAAACCAACCTGTCGCCCGCAATGCATCTTTAGCTCAACGAACGAAGCCGGCAGCGTTTCCGCAACCGGCTTCAAGTCTCAAAATCCGGCCGAGATGCCTACTCGCTGAGGGTGTCGAAGAAATCCTTCATGCGGGCGAAGAAGCCTGTCGATTCCGGATTGTTATCCTGTGAAGAAATCTGTTCGAACTCCTGCAGCAGCTCGCGCTGACGCTTGGTGAGCTTCTGCGGGGTCTCGATCTGCACCTGGATATAAAGGTCGCCCACCTGGGCCGAGCGAAGAACGGGCATGCCCTTGGCCTTCAGGCGGAATTGCTTGCCAGCCTGCGTGCCCTCGGGAACGGTGACCCGCGACTTGGTGCCATCGAGCGTCGCCACGTCGATCGTGCCGCCTAGTGCTGCGGTCGTCATGGAAATCGGCACGGCGCAATAGAGGTCAGCCCCGTCGCGCTGGAAGAATTCGTGCGGCTTGACCGACAGGAACATGTAGAGGTCGCCGGCAGGGCCGCCACGGGTGCCGGCTTCGCCTTCGCCCTGCAGGCGGATGCGGGTGCCGTCCTCGATACCGGCCGGAATGTTGACCGACAGCGAGCGCTCTTCGGTAACGCGACCCTGGCCCTGGCACTTGATGCAGGGGTCGGAAATGATCTGGCCGCGGCCGTGGCAGGTCGGGCAGGTACGTTCGATCGAGAAGAAGCCCTGGGCTGCGCGCACGCGACCGGATCCCTGGCAGGTCGAGCAGGTCTTTGGCTGGGTGCCGGGCTTGGCGCCCGAGCCGGAACAGACGTCGCAGGTAATGGAAGTCGGAACACGGATCTGCGCGGTCTTGCCGGCAAAGGCTTCCTCGAGCGAGATTTCCATGTTGTAGCGAAGGTCGGCACCGCGTTCGCGGCCGCCGGACGAGCGCTGGCGCTGGCGCCCGCCACCCATCATTTCGCCGAAGATGTCTTCGAAGATATCGGAGAAACCGCCGCCGCCGCCCATGCCGCCGCCAGCATTGCCCATGCCGCCATGCTCAAAAGCCGCGTGACCGTATCGATCGTATGCTGCCCGCTTCTGCGGGTCCTTCAGCATTTCGTAGGCTTCGTTCAATTCCTTGAACTTGCGCTCGGCTTCATGATCACCCGGGTTCTTGTCGGGGTGATGCACCATTGCCAACTTGCGAAACGCAGATTTGAGCTCTTTGTCGTCCGCAGAGCGCGAGACACCGAGAATTTCGTAATAGTCTGCTTTAGCCATGCAGGATTAGACCCCGGAAATGGATTTCCGGCTGCCAAAAGGCAGCCGGACTTAAGTTTCCGCAAAACCGTTTCGGCTTGCGCTTGTGACTTATGCGGACTTCTTGTCGTCCTTGATTTCCTCGTAGTCGGCGTCGACGACGTGGTCGTCAGCGGCAGAGTGCCTTGCGGCATCGGCTGCAGCTGCGGCCTCATCGCCACCCTGCTGAGCTTCATAGATCGCCTGGCCGAGCTTCATGGACGCTTCCATCAAAGTCTGGGTCTTCGCCTTGATGTCCTCGGCGTCCGGCTCGGAGGCTTCGGTTGCACTCTTCAGCGCCGCAATCGCGTCGGCAATCGCCGTGCGGTCGGCTTCCGAAACCTTGTCGCCAAAGTCCTTCAGCGACTTCTCGCTGGAGTGGATCAGGCTTTCGGCCTGGTTCTTGGCTTCTACGCCGTCACGACGCTTCTTGTCGGTCTCGGCGTTGGCTTCGGCGTCCTTGACCATCTTCTCGATCTCGGCGTCGGAAAGGCCGCCCGAGGCCTGGATGCGGATCTGCTGTTCCTTGCCGGTGCCCTTGTCCTTGGCCGAAACCTGGACGATGCCGTTGGCGTCGATATCGAAGGTGACTTCGATCTGCGGTACGCCGCGCGGAGCTGGCGGCAGGCCGACGAGGTCGAACTGGCCGAGCAGCTTGTTGTCCTGCGCCATTTCGCGTTCGCCTTGGGAAACGCGGATCGTCACGGCCGACTGATTGTCGTCTGCGGTCGAGAAGGTCTGGCTCTTCTTGGTCGGGATCGTCGTGTTACGCTCGATGAGGCGCGTGAACACGCCGCCGAGGGTTTCGATGCCGAGCGACAGCGGCGTCACGTCGAGCAGCAGGACGTCCTTGACGTCGCCCTGCAGAACGCCGCCCTGGATGGCCGCGCCCATGGCAACGACTTCGTCAGGGTTGACGCCCTTGTGAGGCTCCTTGCCGAACAGCTGCTTGACGATTTCCTGAACCTTCGGCATGCGGCTCATGCCGCCGACCAGAACGACTTCGTCGATCTCGGCTGCGGTTACGCCGGCATCCTTAAGGGCTGCCTTGCATGGCGCAACTGTACGCTGGACCAGATCGTCGACCAGGCTTTCCAGCTTGGCGCGCGTCAGCTTCAGCGTCAGATGCTTCGGGCCGGTTGCGTCGGCGGTGATGAAGGGCAGGTTGATTTCGGTCTGCTGCGACGAGGACAGTTCGATCTTGGCTTTTTCAGCGGCTTCCTTCAGGCGCTGCAGTGCAAGCTTGTCGCCCTTCAGGTCGATCCCGTTGTCCTTCTTGAACTCGGCTGCCAGATATTCAACCAGGCGCATGTCGAAGTCTTCGCCGCCGAGGAAGGTGTCGCCGTTGGTCGACTTCACTTCGAAGACGCCATCACCGATTTCGAGGATCGAGATATCGAAGGTACCACCACCCAAGTCGTACACGGCAATGGTCTTGCCTTCCTTCTTGTCGAGACCGTAGGCGAGCGCTGCTGCCGTCGGCTCGTTGATGATGCGCAGGACTTCGAGGCCGGCGATGCGGCCTGCATCCTTGGTGGCCTGACGCTGCGCGTCGTTGAAGTAGGCTGGTACGGTGATGACGGCCTGGGTGACCTTCTCGCCGAGATAGGCTTCAGCCGTTTCCTTCATCTTCTGAAGGATCATCGCGGAAATCTGTGCAGGGGAATAGCCCTTGCCGTTGGCTTCGACCCATGCGTCGCCATTATCGCCCTTGACGATATTGAACGGGACGAGGTCCTTGTCCTTGCCAACAGTCGGATCTTCGAAGCGGCGGCCGATCAGGCGCTTGACAGCGAAGAGTGTGTTCGTTGGGTTGGTCACCGCCTGGCGCTTGGCCGGCTGACCGACGAGGCGTTCGCCGTCTTCGGAGAAAGCCACCATCGATGGGGTCGTACGCGCGCCTTCTGCGTTCTCGATGACCTTGGCGTCCTTCCCGTCCATGACGGATACGCAGGAATTCGTCGTTCCAAGGTCGATACCAATTACTTTTGCCATGTCATTCTCTCCATTGAAGCAGACTGTCGAAACCCCTGTCAGGCATTTCTGGGACAGCCCCTTACGGGATAGTCTTGCGGTTTGCGCAGTCTTAGCTGCGGTGATGTCGGCTATATAAGTAGCGATTTTGCGGACTGCAAGGCTGGAAATGAAGCGGAATCCGGCAAAGCCCATGCTTTATTTCAAGGTGTTGCAGCTTCTGGCGGCAACCCCGGAAAGAGGCGTGAACCCGCATCAGACCAGCCCTTGGTCCATCCTGCAAGTGGCAACGGTCAAATCAAACGTCAAGGGGTGTTATCGGCCCATGAGATAGTCGAGCAGGGTGGTTCGGCGAGGGCGCGCATCGGACGGCGATTCGCCGATATCGGCGGGCGGCGTCGGGCTTTGCGAGGCATAGGGGTTGCTGTCCGCGCCGGGTCCGACCGGCGGCATGTCGACAGGCTCGTCGTTGTTGGCGATAGCAGCCGGTGCCTGCTGCGGCACAGCAGCGGGTCTTGCCGACACTGCCGGATTGACCGGCGCTGGAGGATAGGTGCCGGCTGGAGAATTCGCTGGCGTCTTCGGGGGAATGTTGCCGGTTGTCGGGCCGCCGAGCACCCCGGAGATGATGCCCGAGATCGTCGACTGGTCGCCGGCATCGCCGCCGGACTGCGCCATCGGCATGCTGCCGTCGATCACCTGGCCGCCGCCGAACAGCGGTGCTTGCGTCAGGCCCTTGTGGGCAGCGATCATGAATTCCTTCCACGCCTTTGCCGGCAGGCTGCCGCCGGTGACCTTCTTCATCGACTTGCCGTCGTCGTTGCCAAACCAGACGCCTGTCGTAAAGTCGTTGGTGAAGCCTACGAACAGCGCGTCGCGGAAGGATTGCGT
Source organism: Rhizobium sp. B230/85 (assembly GCF_019355735.1). Taxonomy (NCBI): domain Bacteria; kingdom Pseudomonadati; phylum Pseudomonadota; class Alphaproteobacteria; order Hyphomicrobiales; family Rhizobiaceae; genus Rhizobium; species Rhizobium sp. B230/85. The sequence goes on along the minus strand of NZ_CP072156.1, from coordinate 3,595,384 downwards.
CGTGCCGGACTTGCCGGCCGTCTGCCAGCCCGGAATCCGGGCCGCCTTGCCTGTGCCCGATGCCATGACGCCTTCCATCATGTAGTTCATGTTGGTAACGACGCTCGGGCTGAGGACGCGGGGCGGATCGCTGAAATTCGCGGTATAAAGCACCTTGCCGGAGGCGGACGTCACCTTGGTGATGACGTGCGGTGTGGCCTTGTAGCCACCGTTCATGAAGGCCGCATAGGAGGATGTCAGCTCCAGCAGCGACACTTCGGATGTTCCAAGCGCGATCGAGGCATTGTCCTGCAGTTCTGAATCGATGCCGAGGCGATGGGCAAGCTTGATCACGTTCGGCGGGCCGACCTCCATCACCAGCTGGGCTGCAATGGTGTTGAGAGAATGGGCAAGGGCAGTCGCCAGCGTCACGACGCCGGAATATTTCTGCTCGTAGTTTTCCGGCGTCCAGTTGCCGATCTTGATGGGCGCATCATTGCGCACGGATGTCGGCGTCAGGCCCATTTCCATCGCCGCAGCGTAAACGAATGGTTTGAAGGCCGATCCCGGCTGGCGCTTGGCGGTGACGGCTCGGTTGTACTGGCTTTCTGCATAGTCGCGACCGCCGACCATGGCGCGGATGGCGCCTGTTCCGTCGACCGAGATCAACGCTGCCTGCGAGGCATCTAGCCTTTTACCATCGTGATCGAGCACATCGCCCAGCGCCTGCTCGGCCTTGGCCTCCATCGCCATGTCGATGGTGGTCTCGACGACGACATCTTCCTTGATCGGGCCGATCAGGCCCGGCAGCTGGTCCATCACCATGTCGGCCGCATAATTCTGGGCGCCATTCCAGAAACTCTTGGCGCGGGTCGGAGGGGCTGCCAGTGCCGTCTTGATATCGGCATCTGTGACATAACCCTGGTCGCGCATCGCCTGCAGCACGACTTGCTGGCGAGCATGGGCTGCCGCTGGATCACGTATCGGCGACAGTTTCGAGGGCGCCTTGACGAGGCCGGCGAGCATAGCGGCTTCGCCCAGGTTCACATCACGGGCGGATTTGTTGAAATAGCGCCGCGAGGCGGCCTCGACGCCAAAGGCATTCGAGCCGAAGAACACGCGGTTGAGGTACATCGCAAGGATCTGGTCCTTGGTGTAGGTGTGCTCCAGCCAGAGGGCGAGCAACACCTCCTGGACCTTGCGCTCCATCGTTCGGTCGGGTGACAGGAAGAGGTTCTTGGCGAGTTGCTGCGTCAGGGTCGACCCACCCTGAACCGTGTGGCCGGTCAACAGGTTGGTCGTGAACGCGCGGGCGAGACCAATGGGGTCGACGCCGAAATGCGAATAGAACCGCCGGTCCTCGATGGCGACGATGGCCTCGGGGATGAAGGGCGACATGTCCTCGAGGGCAAGCGCCTCGCCGCCGGTGGCGCCGCGGTTGGCAAGCGACGTCCCGTCCATGGCGTTTATCTTGACGTTGGGCGGGCGGGCCGGGATCTGCCACGTGCTGGCGCTCGGCATGCGCGACCCATAGTAGAGAACGATGCCGGCAACGCCGATGCCGCCCCACAGGGCCAGCACCAGACACCAGTATATAAGCCGTCGGATCAGGCCAATGAAGCCGAGGCCTTCGCGGCGCTGCGCTCTGTTGCGGCCTCCGCCACGCCCGCTCCGGGCAGTCTTTCGACCCTTGGGATATTTTTCGCGCGCCTTGCCGGAGCCCTTAGCGGGCGAGCCACCGACTATGCGATCGTCGGCGTCGATTGTCAGCTCGTCGTCATCGCGGTCGGACTTGCCGGCGAAGGACGGTTCGATGCGCTGACCTGATCTGCCTTTTCCTGCCATTGCGGACCGGTCAACCCTTCGGTGATGATGCTGCACGCGGGCCGACAGGCAAAGTCCCTGCAAAAAGGTGCCCCACGACCCAGCTGTCGGTTGAACTTTAAATGCGGCGATTTAAGGGGATGTTAAAGGCGGCACGGGTTTTCCATATCCCGATCAACAGTTTGTGGTCGGATGTGTACTATTTGATCGGCAAGCCGAAATCCGCTCTTCATCGATGCCTCTACCTCTCCGCGCAATGAACGCTCCCGTTCTGTGTCGGAGAGTCAATATCTTTGAGCGCGGCCCCACTCGACTTCCTGCATGTTCGATGTTTCATTTGTATTCTGTGGAGCCGAGGGGGCGGTCGATGAGTATCGAGTGGGACGAGCGTAAGGCGAGGCGGGCGCAACTGCACAAGTTTGCTGCGGCTCTGGCAATAACCTGCATGATTGCGGCACTCCCCATTCTCGTCGTCGGGATGCGGATCGGTTTGTAGTTTTCACTGGCGCTGCAGGGTGCAGACATCTTTGCGGTGCCTTATAGCTTCCGTCCGTGCATGCATTCGTATCTCCGAGACCTGACACTTCATCTCTTCGTTGTGGAACACAAAGGCTGCTCGCGCATTTGGTAAGCGACTGCATATTTTTTGTTCAATGAGGGATCGATTATGAAGATTTTTGCCACAGCGTTTCTGACTGCGTCCATGGCGATAGGTTCGCTGTTTGCCGTATCCGCTCCGGTAGCTGCCGCTCCGTTGGCTCCAGTCCAGATCACACAGTCGTCCGACGTGGTGCAGGTCCGCGACGAACGCTGGCGCCACAATCGCCATGAGCGAAGGAACTGGCGTCACGATCGTCGTGAATTCCGCCATGGTCGCGGAGAGTGGCGTCGTGATCGCGGCTACCACAACCGTCGCGAATGGCATCGCCATCACCGCCGCAACGGCGTCATCATCCGCCTGTAACAAGTCTGAAAAGAGCCCTTCGGGGCTCTTTTCTCGTTATGCGCAGGCTCATTCCAGATTCCTTATACAAGGCGGAACGAATGGCAGGCGGTGTCGTTAGTCTAGGTGCCGCTAATTGATGAAGGAGAAATCCATGCCTAATCGCGATCCTCTTCCACAGCCAGACGCCGAGACGCCACGCGGTCCTACGTTTACGCCGGGTATCCCCGACCGCACGCAGGAAAAGCCGGCGGTCCCGCCGATTATCCAACCGGAAGACGACCTGAACCCGAACGATCCCGTCGCTGCAACAATCCGGCCCACGCCGGATGCCGCGATCTGACTGTCGATCGATAAAATTAGCCTATTCGTCGGGCGGCGCACGCGCCGCCCGACCCACGTCTGGACAGCAATCGTGCTGGCCCCAAGGGCCCGGAAACAATTTTTGCACTGCAAAAATCAACAACTGCATTGCACATCTCACGCCCCTCTGTATTTTTGGCATGAGTTGGCGTCCTGTTTGGACTACCGCCGTTGCAGCACCGTCCTGCTCCCCAAGAGGTCTATGTCACCATGATCGTGAAAATTGCCAACCTGTTCGTCGCAGGTTCCTTGTCCCTGTGCGCCCTCTCAGCACCGGCATATTCCGCCGAGCTTCGTTCGGCAACCAAAGCTGAAATCGTCAAGCACCTCGGTCCTAACGCTGCAGGCAAGACCAATGCCAACGGCTTCACCTACAAGGAAGGCAGCAGCAAGGGTTACAAGGTGTCGAACGGCAGCATTTGCATCCGGTCGCCAAATGGCAGCACCGGTTGCGCCAAGATCCTGACAGATGGGACCAACTTCAAGATGCTGACCGCCGATGGCGCAAGAGGCAATTTCTAAGGCCAACATTTCAGCCGCACATCTTTGCCATCTGGTCCTTCGGATGACCAAGCGTTGCTGCCCGGCTCCCCCGTATTTCACCGGTTGTGTTTTTATCGGGACTAATGGACAATGTCGCCTGCGCGTCATCGAGGAGGATGACGCTCAAGCATAGGTCAGGAGGAGACAGGCTCATGCGACACGTTAAATGGAGCAATCCGGTAGAGGTGGGTTTCAGCCAGGATGACGCCCGGGTGATCAGTGGTCCATCCGATGCGTTGCACTGCCTGATGGACATGTGGCCTGATCGGCGCGGGCCTCTTTATGTGGCTGCGCGCAGCGTCTGCCGTGCTGCGATAGCAGGCCGGCGGTCAGCCGAGGAAGCTCGTGAGATCTTCATGTCGGCAACGCGCGAAGCAGACCTGACAACTCACTGAAACGGCCGCAAGCTGACGCGCCCTGCTGGTCAGGTGGGACAGGAGGCCTCAGAGAGACCTCCTGCATCTTCAATGCTCAATTGTGCGACGAGTGCGGCTCGTTGCAGGCAGGGCCGGCGTCCGGGCACACTATGACCTGACCATCATTACGACGAATGACGCGCGGCGGCTCGCTCCTGCTCGGCTGCTGAGCCTGGGGCTGTGGTTGCGGGCGAGGGGCCTCGGGCTGAGCACGCGGCGGCGGCGGAGCAGGCTGCTGCGGAGGCTGCGGCGGCTGCGGCTGAGCCTGTGGAGGCTGCTGACGCGGCGGCTGGCCCTGGGGAGGCTGGTCGCGCTGCGGGCGTTGCTGCTGCTGGGGTTGCTGCTGATCTTGCTGATCCTGCTGCTGGCGCCTGCGCGGCGGCTGGTTGTTGTCGCCGTCGAAGTTGCCCTGGTCGGGGTCGCCATAGCGCTGACCAGCGTCGCCATCGCCATAACGCGGACGGTGGCGGGGGGGCGGGTTGTCATCGCCCTGGTAATTGCCGTCGTAGTCCGGCTGACGCTGGTGGCGCCGCTGCCAATTTCCCTGGTCTTCGTCCTGCGGATCGTAAACCGGCGGCGGTGGTGGCCGGCGATAGATCGGCTGGCCGCCATTGCGCTGCCAGTCCGGACCCTGCGCCCAGCGATCACGGTCGCGGTAGAAATCCCGGCCGCGATAGTTGCGGTCCCAGTAGTTGTCGAGATCGAAGGTGATTGTCGGGATGCCGAGCGGACGATAATACTGCGGACCGACATAGATACGCCGCTGCTGGTATACCGCCTGGACGTAACGACCTGCGACCCAACCGCGACCGCCGTCAAACGAGACGTCGCACCAGGGAAGGTCTGCAAGGCAGCCGTTTATCCTGAGTGGAGCGCCGATCGGGATGAGCGTGACAGCCGGATAGGCAGTGCTCGGTCCGGAACGCATGTTGACGTTCGCCGTCGAGAAGCCCGAGGCAGCCTCGGCGATCGCCGGCAAGGCCAACACGCTGCCCAAGGCTGCGGTGGCCAGAAGTAGTTTCCTCATGTGTCTCCTCCGTGGGACGTCTTGCAGCAATGATTCGCGGGCTGCTTTCTCTCGTCTTGTAAGAATAGATGCATGAACGTAACTTGAACGCTGAATAGCACTGCCATCTTGAAATGTGCCCCCTGCCAAACCATTTATTCTGGAGCCACATAGCGACGAAAAAGCCCGGGGAGCAACGCTCCCAGCGGCAGCGGCGGGACAGCGTTAACCTTTTGTTAACCTATCGCGCCCAGACTGTGTGCAAATCTGCTTTCGCTTTGACCACGGATGTACTGGCATTGTTTCGAAGCAGGTGACGAAAGGCCGGATCGTTCCGGCCTTTTTGTCGTTTTGGCGCATGTCGTATCCCGCTATATTGTCTCGACAATCCAACCCCTGAAATTGCCTCCCCCAAAACGAAACCGCCGCAGGCGGTGCTGCGGCGGTTTCAATGTGCATAAAACGTTGGGCGGCGACGCCCTGGTAGAAGCTTACATCTTCTTCGAGGCCAGGGTTACCGGGGTGACCTTGTCCGGGCTGGCTGGGACATAGCCTGCACCGATCGCAACGTTCAGCGACACATAGTCGGCTGCACTGGTCTGCACGGCAGCTGCAAGGCTTTCCTGTGCGGATGTGACCTGAAGCTGCGCAGTGATGACGTCGAGCAGCGACGATGCGCCATCCTTGTAGCTGGCAGTCGAAAGCTGCAGCGCTTCGCGGTAGGATTTGACCTGCGCACGGAGCGCCGAGATCGTCTGTGCATCGCGGGTAACGGCCGAAAGCGCGTTCTCGACATCCTCGACAGCCGACAACACCGTGGACTTCCAGGAGAGGTAGGCTGCACGGGCATTCGATTCGGCGATCTTGACATTGGCGCGCAACAGGCCGCCGTCGAAGATCGGCAGGTTGAGCGTCGGGCCGAACGACCAGGTGGTGAGGCCACCCTTCGTGCCGCCGGATTTGATGTAGGAAGGCGAGATAGAACCGCTCAGCGAAATGCTTGGATAGAGCTGCGCTTCGGCAACGCCGATTTGGGCGGTAGCTGCTGCCAGCTGACGTTCGGCCTTGCGGATATCGGGACGGTTACGGACGAGATCGGCCGGAACGCCTGTTGTCACATTGCCACGGAAGACAGGCTGTCCGGTCGACGACTGCATTTCGGCAATGACGGTGGCCGAAGGCACGTTCAGCAGGCTAGCAATGTGATGCACCTGCTTGCGGAAGGCGATTTCGTTCGGCGGCAGCTCCGCGAGCGACGAGTTGACGAGACCCTCGGCCTGAACGACGTCCAGACGTGATGCGGCGCCGGCCTGCAGCTGGAACTTCGTCAGTTCGAGCGTTTCGCGGCGGGACTTGAGGTTCTCGTTGGCGACGCCGATTAGCGCCTGATAATAACGGGCTGTGATGTAGCTGGTCACCAGATCCTGGAGATAGGCCAGACGGGTCACATCGACGGTGGCATAGGCTGCATCGAGCGTATCGAGTGCGCCTTCGCGGGCACGACGATATTGTCCGAACAGATCGAGAAGCCAGGAGGCCGTCAATTCGCCGCTGCTGGTGTGCTGCGTCGCCTGCTCGGTACGGAGCTTGCCCTTCTGGCCGCTCACCGTCTGCGCCGCAGTGCCTGTCAAGCTGGGGAGACCCCCTGCGCCGGCAACCGTGACGTCGCCTTCATAAGCGACCGTGGCTTCGATCGACGACAGGATGGAAACGTTCTGGGCGAGGCCTATGTTGACCAGACCGTTGAGCTTGGTGTCATGGTAGTCCATCCACCACTTGCGGCTCGAAACGTCATCGTTCGACTTCGTGCCGCCTTCCGAGAATTTCGCCGGAAGAGGCATCACCGGCGGCTTATGATCTGGGCCGCTGACGCAACCTGCCAGGATAAGCAGCAGGGCAGGAGCAGCTGTACGAATGGAAACCATCACTTTATTTCCCACAATTCTAATTACTATCAGTGCGTTAACGAAGTTTTCATAACTCCGTGTCAATATCGTACACATTCACGGTCCGCAAACGGGTAGTCGAAAGTCGCGACAATCTAGCAACGGCGATTGCAAGATCACAGCCCCTCTGCCAGATTCTCAGGCGTGATTGATCACACAGAGGTGTGAAACCGCGTCTTGCAGGGACGAATTTTTTCAAGTGTTGCAAAAAGCATACCCTGTCCGCCGGTCGCCGCGACCGTTTCGGGTCGACTCGCGTTGCCATTTGGCTCGGACAATAACGGTCGCAAAATTGCAAGACCGTTCATGCTGATTTCGGAAAATAGCTGGCCAAGCTTGCGCGAACCCGTGCCAGCGGGCTCTCGCCACGATTGTCGGGGACAAAGCGTGTGGCCGTTATTGCCTCGTAAGCCGCGATGTAGACCTTCGAGGTCTGTTCCACCAATTCCAGAGGAATTTCAGGTATTTCGTCCCGATACGGGTCGCAACGCTCGGCGACCCAGCTACGGACGAAGTCCTTGTCGAAGCTTGCCGGGCGGGTCCCCTTCTCGAAGCTTTCCTGATAGCTGTCGGCAATCCAGTAGCGGCTGCTGTCCGGGGTGTGGATCTCGTCGGCGAGAATGATGGTGCCGGCCTCGTCTACCCCGAACTCGTACTTCGTATCGACCAGGATAAGACCGCGTTCGAGCGCCATCTGCTGGCCTCGTGCAAAGAGCGCAAAGGCATACTCCGACAGCGTCTTCCACTGCAGTTCGGTCAGCAATCCGCCCTCGATAATTTCGGTGGGCGTCAGCGGCGCGTCGTGACCGCCGTCGAATTCCTTGCTGGTGGGTGTGATGATCGGCTGCGGCAGGATCTGGTTGTCACGCATGCCGTCGGGCAGCGTCGTGCCATACATGGTTCGCTCGCCTTTCTTGTAGAGCGTCAGAATGGATGTGCCCGTGGTGCCTGCCAAGTAACCGCGAACAACAATCTCGACGGGGAGGATGTCCAGCCGCTTGCCGACGACGACGTTCGGATCGGGATAGGCAACAACGTGGTTAGGGCAGATGTCCTTGGTCGCCTCGAACCAGTAGCGCGCTGTCTCGGTCAGCACCTGGCCCTTGTAGGGAATGCAGGTGAGGATACGGTCGAATGCGCTCAGCCGGTCCGTGCTGATGATGATGCGGTTGCCGTCGGGCAAGTCGTAGTTTTCCCGCACCTTGCCGCGATAATAGTTCGGCAGTTCAGGAAAATGGGCTTCTGAAAGGATGCGCAAGGGGACCACCAATCGGCTGGGCATCCGGTTTCAGGATGCGCGTTGTCCGCCGATCCATAAATTGCCAGTCGCCGATGTCAACCGCGATCGCTGCGTTGCGGGCAGAACGACAGCCTCAGGACGAGGCCGGCCGCTGCCAGCCGCCGCCGTCTGCCGGCTCGAGGAGAGGCGTCGCCAGGACGCCGACAACCCGCTCTGTCCATTTCCGATCGAGCGCGCCGAGACGCTGCCGCCAGCGCTCCGACTGCAGCATCGCCGCGCCAATCACAACCGGTTCGACGCCGCATAAGGTCATCAGCTCGAGGCCGGCGGCGATCGAGGTTCCGCTGGAGATGACGTCGTCGACCAGGGCCACGCGCTTGCCTTCGATCAACGGCAGAAGGCGAGGGTCTATGAACAGGCGTTTCCGATCAGACGTGGTGATAGAAGACATATCCACCGAAAATTCGTCGCGGTACCAGAATTTTCGCGACGTCCCGAGGGGGACATACCTGCTGTGGCCGAGTTGGCGGGCAAGGGCGGAGGCGAGCGTCAGTCCGAGTGTCGGCAGGCCGACAACGATATCGATGGCAAAGCCGCAAAGCCGGGCGGCAAGCGCCCTTGCCAACGCATCCTGCACAGCAAAGCTTGCCTGATTGATGATCAACGAGGCCAGTGCGTGGTGGCCATCGGCAAGCACGCGGATCGGCAGCCTGATCCGACCGCCGTCGAAAGCGGCGCTGTAGCTGTCGTGGAAAGGCCCGGCGATCTCGGGGCCGGGTGGATCGATCTGCTGCCAGAAGTCTTCGGGCTGCATCATGGTCTAGCGTCTCCGGCCGGGTTCGCTGCGCTTTTCCATGCCGCTTGCCTGCCTCAGCCCTCGAACCTCTGTCTCCGTCAGGGCTCGCACATTGCCCTTGGGAAGATCCCCGAGTTGCAAATCCCCGAAACTGACGCGCACCAGCCGCAGGCAGGCAACGCCGAGAACATCGAGCATCCGGCGGATCTGGCGGTTGCGCCCCTGTCGCAGCTCCACCTCGATCCAGGCATTGCGATCTCCATGGCGCAGCACCTTCGCCGAGCTCGCCGTAAGCCATTCACCGTCCGAGGTGACGCCGGAGATCATCCGCGCCAGCTGCGTTTCGTCCATCTGCTGGTCGATCTGCACATGATAGGTTTTTGCGACATGGGTGATGGGATCGAGCAGCGCCTGTGCCAGAACGGTATCGTTGGTGAAGAGCAGCAGCCCTTCGCTGGCCTTGTCGAGCCGGCCGACCGGTGAAAGATGCGGGACGTCGAAGGTTTTCAGGCAATCATAGACCGTCGGCCTGCCCTCGGGATCGTGGCGCGTGGTCACCAGGCCGCGCGGCTTGTTGAGCATGAGATAGACTTTCGTCTCTGCCACCACGGCGATTCCATCGACGGCAATCTGCGTGTGGTCGAGATCGACCCAGGCGGCGGTGTCCGTGACGGTGCGGCCGTCGACACTGACACGGCCTTCGGAAATCAGTGCTTCTGCCTGGGTTCGCGAACAATAGCCGAGCTTCGAAAGTGCCCGGGGTAGCGTCACCCTTTTGCCGTCCGTTGTCTCGCGATTTTTGCCGCCACGGTCATGTCGTTGCGGAGATTGCCTTTGGCTCACCGGTCCGTCCTGCACTTGGTATCTTTGCAGCCGGTTTGGCATGTCAGGCGGTTACATGCAAACGGTGCGGGCGGGCAGCGGCAGGGAAGCAACCACTCACATGGATCCCGCCCGTATCAGTGATGACTGAGAAAGCCTTCGAGGTCCTCGCGGCTCACCTCCACGCCGGCGGCAGCCAATGCCGGGTCCGGGTGGGAATAGATGAGGTTCGGAATGTCGGGAAGTTCGAGTGCCTGCCGCATGCTCATGATGCCGACTGCCCGGCTGATGCCCGACTTTACGACGCTGACTTCGACGATACTTTCCGGTCTGGCAGTCTGCATGATTTCCTCCCGCGCATTTTTTTATCGTTAGGCCCCGAATTGCGTTGTATAAGCCATCAGTAAATCACGGATTGCACACAATACAAAGGCCTGCCGCATGGGCAGGCCTCGTTTTGGTCATTTATACCTTCGATTTACACCGAAGTCCGGTTAGCGCCACCA